>PUNR01000405.1 GCA_003551805.1 Loktanella sp. | reverse complement strand
GCACGACAGTCGAACCGGCGAAGTCGGAGAAGCCCATTTCGTCAAGCCAGCCTTCACCCCAAAGCCAGGAACCGGAAATCGGGTACATGAAGCCAGTAAGGATGACGACAAAGACAAGGAACGGCCAGAGTTTGATCCGTTCAGCCAGCGCACCGGACACGATGGATGCGGTTGCCGCGACGAACATCAACTGAAAGAAGAAGTCGGATGCAACGGATGCATATTCCAGATCCGCCTCATCTGCGCCCAATCCGACGGCTTCGAGGATTGTGATGTTGAAGAAGCCACCGATATAGCCGTTGAAATCACCCGGATACATCAGGTTGAAACCGACCAGCCAGTACATGATGCCCGCAATCGAAAACAGCGCGATGTTCTTGGTGAGCTGGGTGGTGACGTTCTTGGACCGGACCAGACCGGCCTCGAGCATGGTGAAACCTGCCGCCATCCAGAACACCAGAAAGCCGCCCACAAGGAACAGCAGGGTGGTCATGATATAGGGGCCGATTTCATCGAACGATGGCGCGACATCTGCGATATCTTCTGCGACTTCGGCCACTTCTGCGGCTTCTTGCGCGAAGCCGATCACCGGCAGCATTGCTAGCCCCGCGCCAAGCGTTAGTAACTTTTTCATATTCATGGGTTTGTTCCTCGTTTCGCGACTATTACAGCGCGTCATCATTGGTCTCGCCGGTGCGCACCCGCAGGGCGCTTTGCACGTCGAGCACGAAAACCTTGCCGTCGCCGATCTTGTCGGTCTTTGCAGTGGTGGCGATGGTAGAAACGACCTGATCGGCCATGCTGTCAGGCACGACGATCTCCAGCTTCACCTTGGGTACGAAGTTCACGGCATATTCCGCGCCCCGATAGATTTCGGTATGGCCAGACTGCGATCCGAACCCCTTGATTTCTGACACCATCATGCCGCGCACGCCCACGGTGGTCAGCGCTTCGCGCACCTCCTCGAGCTTGAATGGCTTGATTGTTGCAATGATGAGTTTCACGTTCTTCCCCTCGCAATGGATTGCGGCAACGCCCAGCCCGGCGTCCGCTTGCAGGGACTAAAGAACGCGGCAGTGCAGCATGAGCAAGGTTTTGCCTACGTGATTCAGGGCCGCCAGCAGGTACATTTGCACAATTTTTGCACAAATTAACCCATATGCACTATTTTTAGGCAGATCAAAAATCGCGCAGTACGACTCAACCGTCTCTACAATTGCTTTCAAACTGTTTAAGGTCTCGCAAAACAGACGCACAAACAGTCGAGCGGATCATGAGTGGCAACGATAATCGACGGACACCTCTGGTGGCCGACAAACGCTATACCGGCAGGGCGGCGCCGAAAAAGGCAGCGCCCAAGAAAACCGGACCAAAGCGGACAACCAAGCCCCGCGGAAGGGCCGCGCGCAGCGCACCACGCGGTCTGGTGGGCTGGATCCTGTGGCCGTTCCGCCTGATCCTTGGCGCGATTTGGGCGATCACCTGGCGGGTCGGGCTTTTCGCGACGGTCGTCGTCGGCGGGATATCGTTTTATTTCGCATCACAGATGCCACCCATCGAACAGATCATCGACCAACGTGCCCGCGGGTCTGTCACGATGGCCGATTTCACCGGTGACGTGTTCGCATGGCGTGGCGACCAGTTTGGCGGCATGGTGACGGCACGGACCGTTTCACCGCATCTGCATAATGCTGTCATCGCCACCGAGGATCGGCGTTTCTACGGCCATTTCGGCATTTCGCCGCGCGGTATCGCATCGGCAGTGCGGATCAACATGGCCGCAGGCCGGCATCCGTTGTCGGGCAATGGCGGGTCAACCATCACCCAGCAAACCGCCAAACTGCTGTGTCTTGGTGTGCCTTATGATGCCAGCGTCTGGGAAACAGAGGCAGCTTACGAAGCTGATTGCCGCCGGACGACGCTGGCGCGCAAAGCCCGCGAGGCGTTTTACGCCGTTGGTATGGAAATCGCCTATACCAAGGAAGAAATCCTGACGGTCTATCTGAACCGCGCCTATCTGGGTGCAGGATCGCGTGGGTTTGAGGCGGCAGCGCAGCGGTATTTCGGCATTTCCTCGGCCGAGGTGAACCCCGCGCAGGCCGCAATGCTGGCCGGTCTATTGCAGGCCCCATCAACCCTTGCCCCCACAGCGAATATCGAACGGTCCCGCGCGCGGGCGGCGGTCGTTGTCGGGCTGATGCGCAACGAAGGCTATCTGACCGACGCACAGGCGAACGACGCGCTGGCCAATCCTGCCGCGCTATCGCGCGCAGCCGAGGCACGGTCAGGCGGTTTCTTTGCCGATTGGGTCATGGAAAGCGGGCCGGAATTTTTCACCCGCAACACGACCGAAGACGTGATTATCCGCACCACGCTTGACCAGCGCATCCAAAGTGCGGCGGAACAGGCGCTGGTGTCCGTGTTCGAAAATCAGGTCGCCGAAGGGTCAGACGCCCAAGCCGCCATCGTGGTGATGTCAGCCGATGGCGCCGTGCGTGCGATGGTTGGCGGGCGCAATCTGCGCGCCACCGGTGCGTTCAACCGCGCCACGCAGGCGCTTCGCCAGTCGGGGTCCGCATTCAAACCCTTCATTTTTGCCGCAGCCCTTGATCTGGGCGTTTCGCCCTATGCGATGGTCAATGATGAACGCACCTGCTGGCGGGTGCGCGGATCACCTGAATGGTGCCCCGAAAACTATGACCGCACGTTCAAAGGTCCGGTCACGCTGGTGCAAGCCCTTGCCGAAAGCCGCAACGTGCCAACGATCGTGTTGTCCGAGGATGTCGGGCGCGAATTCGTGCGCAATGTGGCCAATGGCTTTGGGTTGCAGGGCGATCTGGCCGTTGGGCCCGCCTTGGCGCTGGGTGTTTCGGAAAGCACACTGCTGAACATGACAGGCGCTTACGCCGGCATTCTGAATGGGGGGTCACAAGTTACGCCATATGGCCTGCTGGATTTGCGCATTCAGGGCGACAATGCGGTGTTGATGGATTCGCAAGGTGCCGGTATCGGTAACCGGATCATCAGCGAAACCGCCGCGCGTGAACTGACATGGATGATGACCAGAGTCGTTGAAGAAGGCACCGGTCGGCGCGCACGCATTCCCGGCTGGGAAATTGCGGGCAAGACCGGCACGACCAACAGCGCGCGGGATGCGTGGTTTATCGGCTTTACCGGTGATTACGTCACCGGCGTCTGGATGGGCTATGACAACAACACGCCATTGCGGGGTGTCACCGGCGGCGGTTTGCCGGCTGAAATCTGGCGTGAAACCATGGTACGCGTGCTGGAAGGCCGCACCCCAACCCCGCTGCCACTGATTGCCCCGCAATTCGGCTCACCGGCGGGTGTTTTGCAAAGTCAGGGCGGTGAAGTTGTCGACGACGACATCATCCAGCTGCTTGATTTGCTGATGACTGGCGAAGCAACGAACTGATGCAAATCTGAAAACTGCGGGGCGCGCGCGCGATCAGGGCGCCCCGTCAGGACACAAGCTGTACACAAAAACATAACCGTCCCAGATCATGTACAGCCCCTGCTGGTCGGGCGTGGGCATCAGCATGGCCCTTTCGGTCCACTGCTCGTTCTCGCCTGAGCATTCCATCGTATAAAGCGTGGCATTCATCCCGCTGACATCGACAGGGCGCGTCATGCGGCACTGCATCTGAACCCCGTAAAAGATGCCCGTCGCGATCCTGATTGACCCGCCATCAGCACCAATCAGCGCACATTCGGCATTGGCCGTTTGCCGATAGACCCCGTCATAGGGGCCAGCCAGCAAAAGCGCGGGCAACAGACAGGTGGCAAAGACCAAAGGGGCGAGGAAATGTTTCATTTCCCATATTTGCGGTATTTCCCGCCTTCTAGCAACTGCTTGCAGCGCATTGTTGTTAACCCGCCCTTTATCTGTGACGGGTTACACAGGCCGCGAACAGGTCAACGGCAGGCGCGGCGTCATGGGGCAAACGAAAGGACAAGGCAAAACAGAATTGCGCTGCGCGCTGCGTCAGAATTACGCGCTTTTCTGGGCGGTCGGTTTGTTCAGCTTTTTTGTAAACCTGCTGATGCTGACTGGCCCGCTTTATATGCTGAACGTCTATGACAGGGTGCTGCATTCACGCTCGGTCGAAACGCTGGTCGCGCTGACAGGGCTGGTGGTTTTTCTATATGGTATCATGGCGGTGCTGGATTACATCCGCGGGCGGGTCATGGTGCGGGTTGCAGCCCGTTTCCAGGCCCGACTGAATCGCCGTGTTTTCAACGCTGTGATGCAACCAGCGACCAGTTTCCGCGCAGCGCGTTCTACGCCGCAAGGATGGCGCGATCTGGCGGCCATTGAACGGCTGATTGCATCGCCTGCGTTGATGGCGGTGTTTGATCTGCCGTGGGCGCCGCTGTTTTTCATCGGAATTTTCATCTTTCATCCGTGGCTGGGCCTTTTGGCGCTGTGCGGTGCCGCGATACTGGTTTTCGCAGCGGTGCTGAACCACATCACGACGCGCGGACCGCTGCGACGGGCCCATGCCGCACAAAGTGCGCAGGAATACTTGAGCCACCAGATATTACTACAGGCCGAAGATGTGCAGGCGCTTGGTATGCGTTGTTCTGTGTTTGACCGCTGGCTGACCAACAAATGCGTCGTGCTGCAGGCAGGGATCACTGCGTCGGACCTGTCAGGCAGTTACACCGCCATGATCAAGGCGTTCCGGCTGCTGCTGCAATCAGCGATGCTGGGACTGGGGGCCTATCTGGTGGTGAAAGGGCAGTTGTCGCCCGGTGCGATGATTGCCGGATCGATCCTATTGGGACGCGCATTGGCCCCTATCGAAGCGATCGTCGGGCAATGGCCCGTGGTCCAGCGCGGGCGCGAAAGCTGGCAAAACCTTGCCTTGTTGCTGGATGACACGCCCCATCCCCCTGTGCGTACAAACCTGCCCCAACCAGAGGCCAAGGTCAGCGTCGACACGGTGACAATCATCCCCCCCGCTGGCAGTCAGGCCGCCTTGCGCATGGTCAGCCTAGAGGCTGGCGCAGGTCAGGCAATCGGCGTCATCGGCCCCGAAGGTGCTGGCAAATCCACGCTGGCACGGGCGTTGACAGGTGTCTGGCCTGTGGCAGGCGGGACGATCCGGCTGGGTGGTGCGGCGCTGGACCAATATGGTCCTGACCAGCTAGGTCAATATATCGGGTATCTGCCCCAGCAAGTGCGCCTGTTCGACGGCACGATCAGGGACAATATTGCCCGTATGGCGCCCGCGCCCGACGATCATTGCGTCATTCAGGCGGCGCAAAGGGCCGGAGCACATGACATGATTCTGGCGCTGCCCGACGGATACGATACGCCTGTCTCGACAGCGGGCGGCGGTTTGTCAGGTGGGCAGATCCAGCGGATCGGCCTTGCCCGCGCGCTATACGGCGCACCTGTCGTGCTGGTGCTTGATGAACCGGATGCCAGCCTTGACCATGACGGGTCACTTGCGCTGATTGCCGCAATCCGTGCATGCAAGGCAGCGGGCGGCATTGTTTTTATCATGGCACACAGGCCCGCAGCGATTGCGGAATGCAACTTGTTGCTGGTGCTGGAAAACGGTGTTCGGCGCGCCTTTGGCCCAAGGGACGCGGTACTGGCGGATATTGTGGTGAACCACAACCAGATCAAACAAGGCTTTTCGCCAGCAGCAGGTCTGGGATGATACAGCTACCGGTCCGCCGTTTCATGATGATCGGGGCTATCGCGCTGGCGGTGCTGGTCGGGGGTTTTGGCCTCTGGTCTGTCCTGGCACAGATCAACGGGGCGATTGTCAGCAACGGTCAGGTCGCGCTTCGCAACAACCGTCAGGTTGTGCAGCATCCATCGGGCGGTGTCGTCGCGGATATCCTTGTGACCGAAGGTGATTTGGTGGCAAGGGGGGACATATTGATCCGGCTGGACGCAGCACAAATCCAATCCGACCTCACCATGGTCGAGGCACAATATTTCGCCTTGCTGGCCCGCCGTGCCCGGTTAGAGGCGGAACGTGACGACACCACCACGTTGATTTTCGACCCGATGCTTTTGCAAACCGCAAACACAGAGTTTGCGGCGCTGATGGCAGGGCAGAAACAATTGTTTGCAGCACGGCAGGAAACCGCCGTGCACTTTGCCGATCAGCTGGCCCAGCGGCGCGCGCAGATCGCAAGCCAGATCACCGGCATCAGGGCGCAACAGGCCGCCCTTGCGACACAGCATGCGCTGACCTTGCGCGAACTTGCGGATCAGCAAAGCCTGCTGCGCAACGGGCTGACCCAAACCAGCCGCGTTCTGGCGCTGCAACGTGAAGACGCGGTTCTGTCAGGACGCAGCGGCGAACTGATAGCGCTTGCCGCACAGGCCGCCGAACGTATGGCGGAAATAGATTTGCAGCTGCAAAGCATCGGATCATCACGGCGCGAAGAGGCATTGGGCGAACTGCGCGACGTGCAAACCGCCGAAATGGAACTGGCCGAACGCCGGCAGGCGCTGATCCGCGATCTGGCAAGGCGCGACATCCGCGCACCCGTGTCCGGGTTTATCCATGATCTGCGCGTTTTCGCACCACAATCTGTGATCCGGCCAGCCGAACACATCTTGTTCGTGATCCCCCGGGATGAACCGCTGGTGATCGTGTCACCTGTCGAAACCAGCGATATTAACCGGGTTTTTGTGGGGCAGGACGTGATATTGCGGTTTTCTGCGGTTAGCCAGCGGCGCCTGCCGGACCTTTCGGGCAGTGTGACGCGGCTTTCGGCAGATGTGTTTCGCGACGAAACCACCGGCCTTGCACATTACCGCACAGAGATTGCGATCCAACAGGACAACATCGGTCATCTGCCCGCTGATCTGCGCATGCTGCCCGGTATGCCGGTTGATGTGTTCATCCAGACAGGCGCGCGCAGGCCGCTGGATTATCTGCTGGAACCGCTGGCCTATTATTTCAGACGCAGCTTGCGCGACGGGTGATTGCACCGCACCCATTTGCCCGATAGCGTCCGCGCAAACAGCCAAGGAGAGTGACATGAGCATGATCGAAACCCGTCTGGCCGAACTGGGCGTAACATTACCCGATGCACCCGCGCCAGCCGCGAATTATGTCCCGTTCGTGCAAACCGGCAATCTGGTGCATGTGTCCGGACAGATCTCGGCGAATGCCGATGGCATGATCAAAGGCAAATTGGGCGCTGAACTGGATGCCGAAGCTGGTGCCGACGCAGCCCGCGCCTGCGCGATCAGCCTGCTGGCGCAGCTCAAGGCCGCTTGCGGTGGCGATATCGCCCGGCTGGTCCGGGTGGTCAAACTGGTCGGTTTTGTCAATTCGACACCTGACTTCGGTGACCAGCCAAAGGTGATCAACGGCGCATCCGATTTCATGGTTGCTGCATTGGGTGACAAGGGCCGGCACGCGCGGTCTGCTGTCAGTGCCGCCAGCCTGCCTTTCGGTGTGGCGGTTGAAATCGAAGGCATCTTTGAAATCGCATGATGTTGCCCGCTTCCTTCCTTGCCCGTCCGATCGCCCACCGTGCCTTGCATGATCGCAAGGCCGGGCGGGTGGAAAACAGTATCGCGTCTATCAAGGCAGCCATCAGCGCCGGATATGGCATTGAAATCGACGTGCAATTGTCCAGCGATGGCCATGCCATGGTGTTCCACGATGACAACCTTGACCGCCTGACAGCAGAGGCTGGCCCGGTGCGCGCGCGCAACCGTGCAGCGCTGGAACAGATTGCGCTGAAGGATGACGCAGGGATGATCCCCGCGCTGGACGATGTGCTGACATTGGTCGCAGGTCAGGTGCCGCTGCTGATCGAGATCAAGGATCAGGATGGCAAGATGGGTCCGGACGTCGGCCCATTGGAAGAAGCGACTTGCAAGGCGCTGTCGCATTACAAAGGCGATGTCGCCCTGATGTCGTTCAATCCGCATAGCATGGCGGCGTGCCAGACCTTTGCCCCGGATATTGCGCGCGGTGTCGTGACATCGGCCTATGATCCGATGTTCTGGCCGGAATTGCCGCCTGCAATACGCGATGATCTGCGTGAAATCCCCGATTACGACCGTGTTGGTGCCTGTTTCATCAGCCACGAAGCCTATGATCTGGACCGCCCGCGTGTTGCGGAAATCAAGGCGACGGGCGCACCGATCCTGTGCTGGACCATCCGTTCAGCGCAAGAAGAGGCAAAGGCGCGCCTAATTGCGGATAATGTCACGTTCGAGGGCTATCTTGCTTGACGCCAGCCTTTGCCCGTCCAGTTAGATGAGCATGGATGACAGCGCGATCGAAATCACCACACATGCCAGCATCAGCGCGATAGCCCCCGCTGACTGGGACGGCTGCGCATGCCCCGAGGCATCAAGCGGCCGTCCAAATGATCCGTTCACGACCCATCGGTTTTTGAAAGCATTAGAGGACAGCCGCAGCGTTGGTCCCGGCAGCGGCTGGCAGCCACGGTATATCACTGCCCGACAAGACGGCCAGATGATCGCGGCAGCCCCGCTTTATGCCAAAGGGCATAGTCAGGGCGAATACATTTTCGATCACAACTGGGCCCATGCATATGAAAATGCAGGCGGGCGGTATTATCCCAAACTGCAAATCGCCGTGCCGTTTACACCTGCGACAGGGCGGCGATTTTTGACCAGACCGGGGTATGAAGCGATAGGCATGTCCGCCTTGATTCAAGGTGCTGTACAAATCGCGGCTGATAACCAGCTTTCATCGCTTCATGCGACCTTCTGCACCGAGGCCGAGGCATTGGCGGGCGCGGAAATGGGCCTGCAACCGCGGCTAAGCCAGCAATTTCATTGGGTGAATGAAGGCTACGCCAGCTTTGACGGGTTTCTGGCCAGCCTGTCCAGCCGCAAGCGCAAGAATATCCGCAAGGAACGCGCGACCGCACAAGGTTTCGGCGGGCAGATTTTGGCACTGACAGGGGATCAGATCCAGCCAGAGCATTGGGATGCGTTCTGGCAATTCTATCAGGACACCGGCAACCGCAAATGGGGCACGCCTTACCTGACGCGGGCGTTTTTCGATCTGGCGCATCAGCATCTGCGCGATGACATCCTGATGGTACTGGCGGTCCGCGACGGGCGGCCCGTTGCCGGTGCGCTGAACTTTATCGGGCGCGATACGTTATACGGGCGCTACTGGGGCTGCACCGAACACCATGCCTGCCTGCATTTTGAACTGTGCTATTATCAGGCCATCGACTTTGCCATTGCCCAAGGCATGCAGCGGGTCGAGGCCGGCGCGCAGGGTGAACACAAGCTGGCGCGCGGCTATCTGCCAGTGCCGGTGCATTCGCTGCATTGGTTCGCTGATGCGGGTTTCGGCGACGCGGTGGGCCGGTATCTGCAGGCAGAGCGTGACGCCGTGGATCACGAAATCGAGGTGCTGACCAGCTATGGTCCGTTCCGTAAATCTGACAGGGAAGAACAACAATGACTGATCAATTGACACAAGACGAACGCGACACTGACCTTGCCCCGCTGCTGGCGAATGGTTGGGCTGTGGTTGACGGGCGCGACGCTATTCATAAACAATTCGTGTTCGCCAACTTTGTCGAAGCCTTTGGTTTCATGACAAAGGTTGCCCTTTTTGCAGAAAAATGGAATCACCACCCCGAATGGTCGAACGTCTACAAGACGGTCGATGTGACGCTGACGACCCATGATGCAGGCGGTCTGTCGGCGCTTGACGTAAAACTGGGCGCCAAGATGGATACGCTCGCCGGGGGTTAAATTGGAAAACTTGTTAACGACAGAAATCATCAACGACCGCACATTGGCCGACCTTTTGACGCTGGAATTTCTGGTGTCGATCACCGGCAGTGTGCTTGGCGCGATAATCATCCTGATTGCTGGTTTCATGATTGGTGGCTGGTTGCGCGGGCGGATCGTGCGCGTGGGCCAGATGAACCGCCATCTGGACGATACCTTGTTCAGCTTTGTCGGCAATGTCGTCCGCTATATCATCATCGGCTTTGCATTTCTGTTCGTTCTCAACACCTTTGGTGTGCAGACGACATCCTTTGTCGCTGTTATCGGTGCCGCCGGTCTGGCAATCGGTCTGGCGTTGCAGGGCACGTTGTCCAATATCGCTGCAGGCGTGATGATCGTGTTTTTTCGCCCAATCAAGCTGGGTGATTTTGTCGAAGTGAACGGCCAGATGGGATCGGTGAAAGAGATTAATCTTAATTTCATCGAGCTTGCATCGCCTGCCAATGTGCAGGTGATCATTCCCAATTCTCAGGTCTGGGGCAATACGATCGTCAACTATTCCGTCTATGATAGCCGCCGCGCGGAATGGGTGTTTGGTGTGGGGTACGGCGCCAACCTCAAAGACGCAGAAGAGGCGATCCGCGCCACGATCCTTGCTGATCCGCGCGCCCGCGCAGAGCCTGCACCGTTTATTCAGGTCAATAATCTGGGTGATAGTTCGGTTGATTTTCTGGTGCGCGTCTGGTGTGCCAGCGGCGATTTCTTCCAGTTTCAGGCCGATATGAAACGGAATGTGAAAGAAGCGCTAGACGCAGCCAATGTCGATATTCCATTCCCGACACGCACTGTTATCAACGTAGCGGAATGAAAAGGGGCGGCCCGTTGGCCGCCCGCATTTGTTACCCAAGCTCTGCCAGCAAGGTTTCCCCTGCCGATATTTCGCATTGGCCGGGGCCTGCTTCTTCGTTCAGGATTTTGACGACGCCGTTTTCGACCAACATCGAATAACGCTTGGACCGGTTCACGAAACCGACAGGTGCAGCGCTGAAATCCATGCCGATAGCAGTAGTGAATGTGCTTTCGGGATCGGCCAGCATGGTGATGCCGGTGTCAGCAGCACCGGTGCTTTCGCCCCAGGCCTTCATCACGAAAGGGTCGTTGACCGAAACGCAGATGATTTCGTCCACGCCTTTGGCTTTGAAATCGTCGAAAGTGTTCATAAAGCTGGGCACATGGGCCGAGGTGCAAGTGCCGGTAAAAGCACCCGGCAGGCCAAAGACCACGACCTTGCGGTCTTTCAGCTTATCGGCCAGCGCGACGGGTTCCGGCCCGTTGTCGCCCATTTGCAGGAAAGTCGCTTCTGGTAGTGTATCGCCCGTCTTGATTGTCATGGCTATCGCCCCTTCTTCGCGTTGTGTCACCGGTTGCTTCCCATATAGAGTGCCGCAAAACAAGTAGGGGAATGTCATGACGCATGTCGTCGTCGTCGGTGCCGGGCAGGCCGGTGCGTCACTGGTGGCCAAGTTGCGCGCCGAAGGTTTCAGCGGTGCGATCACCCTGATCGGGGCAGAAAAAGTCCCGCCCTACCAGCGCCCGCCGCTGTCAAAGGGCTATTTACTTGGCGATCTGGCGCAAGAACGGCTGTATCTGCGTCCGTTAGAGTTTTACGCCGATCAGGACATCACCCTGCACCTTGATACACGCGTTGTCGCCATTGACCGTGCGGCCAAGACCGTCACCCTGACGGGTGAAAAGGTGCTAGCCTATGACGTGCTTGTGTTGACCACCGGCGCGCATCCGCGCACCTTGCCTGCGGCAATTGGTGGCATGCTGGACGGTGTCTATGCGATGCGCGATCTGGCCGATGCCGATGCGATAGCACCCGAAATGGTGGCCGGACGGCAGGTGTTGATCGTCGGTGGCGGCTATATCGGGTTAGAGGCGGCAGCGGTAGCAGCCAAACGCGGGCTGCGTGTGACGCTTGTCGAAATGGCGGACCGGATATTGCAACGTGTCGCGGCACCGCAGACGTCGGATTATTTCCGCACCCTGCACCGCAGCCACGGCGTGACGATCCGCGAAGGTGTCGGGTTGGACCGTCTGTTGGGCGATACGCGCGTCACCGGCGCGCGTCTGACCGATGGCACCGAACTGGCGGCCGACTTTGCCATTGTCGGCGTTGGCATTACCCCTGCGACCATCCTTGCCGACAGCGCAGGTCTGCTTGTTGGAAACGGGATCACAACCGATGTCCAAGGCCGCACGTCTGATCCGCATATCTGGGCGGCGGGGGATTGTGCGTCGTGTATTTTCCACGACACCCCGATCCGGCTGGAAAGTGTCGGCAACGCGATTGATCAGGCAGAGGCTGTGGCGCTGAATATCATGGGCCGTGATCTGCCTTACCAGCCGAAACCGTGGTTCTGGTCGGATCAATACGATTGCAAATTGCAGATCGCAGGGCTGAATATTGGTTATACTGACGTTTACACGCGCATGGGCGACACCCCCGGCGTGCAGTCGCATTGGTATTATCGTGGCGCAGATTTGCTGGCTGTCGATGCGATGAATGATCCGCGCAATTACATGATCGGAAAACGCCTGATCGAGGCGGGCCGCAGCCCTGCCCCCGCGCTGATTACGGATCCGGCGACCGACATGAAGGCTCTGCTTGCCGCATGAGGATCATCGCAGGCACCCACCGCGGCACCCATCTGGCCGAACTTGGTCAAGGCGACGAAGCCGCACATCTGCGCCCCACCAGTGACCGCGTGCGCGAAAGCCTGTTCAACGTGCTACAAGGCGGGCGCTATGGTGATCCGTTGCGCGGGGCGCGGGTGCTGGATCTGTTCGCAGGCACCGGCGCGCTGGGGCTAGAGGCACTATCGCGCGGTGCGGCACATGTGGCCTTTGTCGACAACGGGCGCGTGGCGCAAAACCTGATCCGCGCGAATATCGCCAAGCTGCGCAGGCAAAAGGACACGACCCTGATCACCACCAGTGTCATGGCGATCCCACCGGCCAGTGCGGCGTGTAATCTGGTGTTTCTTGATCCGCCCTATGGCGCAGGTATGGGCATCGGCGCGTTGGAAGTTGCCTTGCAGCAAGGTTGGATCGCGCCTGATGCATTGATCGTCTGGGAAGAAACGCGCGGTCAGATCGCCCCCGCGGGCTTTACCGTGGCCGATCAGCGCCGCTATGGCGAAACCTGGGTCACGCTGATGCGCCGTAATCAGGCGGGTTGAAGCACGGCAGCCGGGGCAACCCACCAATTCATATGCGCCACCTGCACGATCCGCGCGATGCGGCGGGCCGTGGCCATATCCTTGACCAGACCGAAACAGGTCGCACCCGACCCTGACATCCCCGCAAAACTGACCGCAGGCTGGGCTTGCAACGCGCTGATCGCTTCGGCAATCGCCGGGGCGATGGTTTGGGCGGGGGTCTGCAGGTCGTTACGCTGTGCGGCCAGCCATGCGGCAAAGCCTTTGTAGTCAAGGCCAGTGGGCAGATCGTCCATCGCGTCGCCATCGCGGTCGGCCAACCCTTTGAATACCGCCGATGTCGGCACATCGACAGGCGGCCTGACCAGCACAAGCGCGCAGCCCGGCAAGCGGGCCACGGACGACAGGGTTTCGCCGATACCCGTCATCCGCATCGGTGCAGGGGCATGCAGGCAGACCGGCACATCTGCGCCCAGCGCCAACACCTCTGGCGCGTCGGCGGGCAATGGGGCGACGTCCCATAATTCGGCCAGCATCGCCAGCGTCAGGGCGGCATCGGATGACCCGCTGCCGATACCTGCGGCATGCGGCAGATGTTTTTCCAGCGTCAGGGCGGCGCCCAAGTCCACACCGCGCACTTTTTGTAATGCGGAAGCGGCACGCATCATCAGGTTGCTATCATCGACCGGCACACCGGGCGAAAACGGACCCGACACGCTGATCTTCAAATCCGGTGCGGTCGTCGCGCTTAGCTGGTCGCAGACATCGGCGAACACCACCAGCGAATCCAACAGATGATACCCGTCGTCCTGCTGTCCGGTGACATGCAGGGTCAGGTTCACCTTTGCGGGGGCTGTGGCTTTAATCGTCGCCACGGGCAACCTTGATCGGATCTGCGCCTTCGTCTTGCAGCACAAGATCCAGCCCGCGTGAAAGTTTATCGCGGATGCGTTTCGCGTCGGTTTCTTCGGGGTCGAACGACAGGGCACGCTGCCATTGGAAACGCGCCTCGATCACCCGGCCCACGGCCCAATACGCGTCACCCAGATGGTCGTTGATGACGGGATCAACCGGTTCCAGCGATGCGGCCTCTTCCAGATAGCCGACTGCGTCGTCGTATTGGCCCAGCCGGAACAGCACCCAGCCCAGCGAATCCACGATCGCGCCGTTGTCAGGCCGCGCTGCGACGGCCCGCTGGATCATGTCGAGCGCTTCATCAAGCTTTTCATTCCGTTCAACCAGCGAATAGCCCAGATAGTTCAGCACCTGCGGGTGGTCAGGCTGTATGGCAAGTGCGGCACGAAAATCCGCCTCGGCCTCGGGCCAGAGATCTAGCTGGTGGTTGGCTATTCCGCGTGTGTAGTAGACAAACCAGCGCATTGGTGCGGCTTCGTCGTAGAGCGCTAGCGCACGAGTATAGGCTGCCTTGGCATCCTGCATTTCGCCGGACTGCCGCATGACATCGCCTTTATTGACAAAGACATCCGGCAGGTCGGGAAAACTGCGCGCCAAAGCGTCCAGCACTTCGATAGCGGCTTCGAATTTACCGGCGGCGCGCAACACCTCTGCCCGGCCGATTTCGGCGGATGGGAAAGACGGATCATCGCGCGACACGGTGGCATAGGCGGCATTGGCCAGTTCATACTGACCCAACCCTTCCAGCAAGGACGCCGTCATCAGAACGGCAGGCGTGTTTTGGGGTGCAAGATAGGACGCAGCACGTACAAACAACAGTGTATAGGCATCAGACGCATCCGCCTGCATCAGGTTCGCCACCAGATGGTACAGGTCTGCCAGCCCTTCGACCGGGGTCGCGACAGCGGCGTAGGGTACCGCAGTGCCTGCTTGCAAATCATCGCGCAGATTGGCCAGCGCAGGGTCAAGTTGCGTGCCAAAGACCCGTTCCAGCAAGGCCAGCGCATCATCATTGCGGTCCAGTTGGCTAAGGATTTCGACATGGGCAATCGCGCTTTGACGGCTGTACTGGATGCCGTTTGCAAATTGTTCCTCTGCACCGCCGAAATCACCGACCGAGGCAAGCGCATACGCCTTGTGCGTGCGCCCGTAGCTGGTCATGCCATCGCTTTCGATCACCTGATCGAATTGCGCCAGCGCCCGCTGGATATTGCCCAGCCCCATATGCGCCCAAGCCTGCGTCAGCCCGTCAACCAGCGGCCCGATGGATCGCCCAGCCTCTAATGCTTCGAATATACCGTCCCAGTTGCCGGTACTGGCGTCGGCCACGTTGACCATCAGATCAGCGATCGGGCTCGGATAGCGGCGATTGGCCATATCGCGGGCAAGCACCTCTGCCTGATCGAACTGGCCCAGCGCCATGTAAGACGACAGTGCGCTTTCCAGCAGGAAGGGATTGGCGGGATCTGATTGCAGGGCTTTGCTGAAATAGATCGCGCCATTGGCGAAATCATTGTCGTTGCCTGCCTGACGCCCCGCCAGATAGGCGCCGAAATCCACCTGCGCAAAAGCAGGCGCAACGGGGGCCATCATCACAGCCAACAGGCCAGCAGATATCGTTTTTCTCAGCACGTTCGGTCACGCCTTTCAGCCATCAGACCTGCACGCTAGCGGCTGACGGCAAGTCTTGCAAATCAACTCGAAGAGTGGGGGCAAAATGCAGCGGATCACTGCCGGCTGTTTCCACCGGTCGCACAAACCGGCAGGCCCGAAAGCCTGCCTGTCCGCCCTGCCCACTGCCCGGCGCACCTGTTTTTGTGGTGCTTTGCGTTGCAATGACCCTAAGCGCACAAGTGATTCGCAGTCAAGCAGGCGATTCGTTTTTAGCTGGTCGGGGCGTAAATTTCGCAAATCGGGCTGACGGGGGTCGGACTGACCAGAAACGGGGTTTCAGGCGGCATCCCGCTTTCTTCGATCCAGACGCCGTTCAGGCAGAAATCCTGCGCGTAATTGCCCAGATTGAACCCGAACCCGGGATTGCCGCAATCATCGGCATTGCCGCCGGCGTTCCAGGCCTGACTGACGCCCAAGCCCACCTCGCCCGGTGTCAGGAATGCGCCGCGTGCGGGATCAAAGAACATCAACCAAGGGCTACCTTCGGCGCGGGTCTCCTTATCCCATTTGCCGATCAGCATCCCGTCGCGATAGCCTGCGATGCGAAATGCGGTCACGTCGGCTTCGGTGACCAAAGGTTGCGACAGCGCGGCGGGGTCGACGCTCATCTGGCCGGTCATGGTATAGCCGTTGTCACCTTCCCAGCAGAAATAGAAATCAACGGCATGTGCCTGTGTTCCCAACACTGCCAAAGCAGCGGCAAGTCTTTTCATCATTGGTTATTCTCCCGGATGACGTGACCGGCAAGGTAAAGCGACCCGCAGATCAGGATGCGCGCCTGCGGCGTCACATTACGGATCGCGATAATCGCGTCCTGAACGCTGGCGGCGGTGGATGCGGGCAGACCGACATCTGCCGCGATGCGGGCGGTTTCATCGGCCGGGATCGTCGCGGCCTCGCCCGGAATGGACAGCGCGGTCAGGCTTTCGGACACGTCCGCCAAGGGCCGCAGGTAGCCTGCGATATCCTTGGTGTTCAACATGCCGCAGATCAGATGGGTAGGTCGTGCGCTTTGGGCGCGCAAAGTGGCCGCCAAAGCAGCCCCCGCTGCCGGATTATGCCCGCCATCCAGCCACAATTCCGCAGGGGCGGCCAGATCGACCAGCGCGCCTTTGGTCAGCTTTTCCATACGCGCAGGCCAGTAGGCGCGGGTGACAGCAGCTTCGCAAGCTGCATCATCGCGGCCCAGATAGCGCAGGGCAGCGATAGCGGCGCCAGCATTGGTCACCTGATGCGGTCCGGGCAAGTTGGGCAATGGCAGGTCAAGCAAGCCGTGTTCGTCCTGATAGATCAGCCGGTCACGTTCGACACTCACATGCCAGTGTTGACCATAAGCCAGCAAAGGCGCGCCCAGACGGGCTGCCACACCTTCGATCACATCCATGCTTTCGGGATGTTGCGGCCCGACGACGCAGGGCACACCGCGCTTGATGATCCCGGCCTTTTCGCCTGCAATCGCAGCCAAAGTGTCACCAAGATAGCTTTGATGGTCCAGATCGACGGGGGTGATGATGGTCAACGCCGGTTGGGCAATGACATTGGTGGCATCCAGACGCCCGCCAAGGCCGACCTCTAGCAAGGTGTAATCGGCTGGCGTTTCGGTGAAGGCCAGCAGCGCCGCGGCGGTCGTGATTTCGAAATAGGTGATCGGGTCGGTGCCGTTGGCGTGATAGCAGCGGTCAAGCACGTCAGTCAGGGCGTCTTCGGCAATCAGATCACCGGCAAGCCTGATCCTTTCGTGAAACCGCGCCAGATGCGGCGACGTATAGGCGTGAACCTTGCTGCCGCCCTGTTCCAGCCCCGCGCGGATCATCGCTTGCGTGGACCCTTTGCCATTGGTGCCTGCCACATGGATCACCGGCGGCAGACGGTCCTGCGGGTTGCCGATAGCGGCCAGCAACCGCCAGACGCGATCAAGCGTCAGGTCAATGACCTTGGGATGCAGCGCCATCATCCTTTCAAGGATAACGTCAGAACCAGAGGTCACTTTTCTTCTGCCACGACTTCGGGTGCAGGTTCTGATTCCGGCTGAAGCGTTGGCGCAGGCAGATCACCTTTGATCGGGGCAGGCAGATGCGTCAGCATGCGGACGATTGTGACCAGTTCATCTTTCAGATCGGTGCGTTTGGTCACGCGGTCCAGCATTCCGTGATCCAGCAGGTATTCGGCGCGCTGGAACCCTTCGGGCAGTTTTTCACCGATGGTCTGTTCGATCACCCGCGCACCGGCAAACCCGATCAGCGCATTGGGTTCGGCGATCTGCACATCGCCCAGCATCGCATAGGACGCCGTCACACCACCCGTGGTCGGGTGTGTCAGCACGACGATATAGGGCAAACCCGCTTCTTTCAGCATCTGCACGGCGATTGTCGTACGCGGCATTTGCATCAGGCCAAGGATGCCTTCCTGCATCCGCGCGCCACCGGCGGCGGAAAACAGGATCAGCGGACGTTTCAGCGCAATCGCGCGTTCGGCAGCAGCGACAATGGCATTGCCGACATACATCGACATCGACCCGCCCATGAAGGAAAAGTCCTGCACCGCGACAACGACACCAGTGCGGCCCATGTCACCTTCGGCGACCAGCATCGCGTCTTTTTCGCCGGTTTTCTTGCGGGCTTCCTTGATCCGGTCGCTATAGCGTTTCTGGTCGCGGAAATGCAGCGGATCAGCGACAGGATCAGGCACTGCGACTTCGGTAAAGACGCCGCCATCAAACAGCGACGCAAGCCGTTCGCGTGCGCCAATCGCCATGTGGTGGTCGCAATTGGTGCAGACGTTCAGGTTGTCGGCCAATTCGCGATGAAACAGCATGGTTCCGCATTCGGAACATTTGGTCCACAGATTTTCGGGCACTTCGCGGCGCGAAAACAACGAATTGATCGTCGGGCGAACGTAATTGGTGATCCAGTTCATAAGCGGGCCTTTTGATTGATCCCTGTCAGATATGACCCTACGGCCGAAAATGCAATCAGCGCCTGATGGCGATCCGTGCTGCCAGCCACATCACCAGAACCGATGCGCCAAGGGTCAATGCATAAACGATCATCGACGGGTGCAGCAAAGTCTGAAGCGCGTAATCGTACGATTGCGGATCTTCGTAGGGATAGATGAACAGCGCAAGGCCGGACGCAGGCCAGCCTTCGACCGCATAAAGCAGCAAGGCAAAGGCGTTGTTGGCAAGATGCAGCCCGATGGCCGCGCCCAGATTGCCGGTCCGCGCGGTCAGATCGGCGCAGGCAAGGCCCAGCAGTCCGGCCCAGATTGCCCAGATCACACCGTCAGAGGCCCCGCTGCCGTTCCAGTAATGTATCAGACCGAACAGGACGGACGGGATCACCATCCAGACCCAGCGCGACGGTGACAGACATGCCAATTGCTGCTGCAGATAGCCGCGAAAGAAAATCTCTTCGGTGCCGACCTGCACCAGTAGCGCCAGAAACGCCAAAGGCAGGAACACGATCCAAGTGCCAAAGTCACGCATCACGGGCGGATCATCGGCGATACCCCCAAGCTGCAACACCTCGACCGCCAGCAGCACCAGCCCCACGGCCAACGCGACCCGTTTCAAGTCGGCCCATGCCGCGGCAGGGTCGCCGACCAGTGTCCAGAAGCCGCGCTTATGGACAAGCCGGACCACCCCCACCACGGCCAGCCCCGCAACACCAAAGCTGAAGAACTGCGCCAAAGTCCCAAAGGCGCTGGTGCCTGCCTGGTAAGCGTCCATAGCTGCAGGCGGCAGGATCAAGCCCAGGATCACCGGCGACATCTCGAACACCAGATCGATCACGAACAGGACGACCAGCACCCGCCAGATATCCCGCATCGGCCATGCAGGGCGTATAAATGATGCATGGGCGCGGTAGGGATCAGTCATATGCATGTTTAGCCAGCCATCCACCTTGCCCGCAACGCATGTTTCGCGCTTGTGTCGTTGCCGCCCGTTATTTAGACCTGCTGCAACAGTTTCCGGGGAGAGAAGTGATGTCCATCAAACGCGTCGATAAATCCAAATTGCCAAGCCGCCACGTGACCGAAGGCCCGTCGCGCGCGCCGCACCGGTCCTATTTCTACGCGATGGGTCTGGATGAAGAGGCAATTGCCCAGCCATGGGTCGGCGTCGCCACCTGCTGGAACGAAGCGGCACCTTGCAACATCTCGCTGAACCGGCAGGCACAGGCGGTCAAGCTGGGCGTGAAAAAGGGCATGGGCACACCACGCGAATTCACCACGATCACCGTCACCGACGGGATCGCCATGGGGCATGAAGGGATGCGGTCCTCGCTTGCCTCGCGCGAAGCGATTGCCGATACCGTCGAACTGACGATGCGTGGCCATTGCTATGATGCGCTGGTGGGTCTGGCCGGTTGCGACAAATCGCTGCCCGGTATGATGATGGCGATGGTTCGCCTGAACGTGCCGTCGGTGTTCATCTATGGCGGGTCGATCCTGCCGGGCCGGTTGAACGGCAAGGACGTCACGGTGCAGGACGTGTTCGAGGCCGTGGGCCAGCATCAGGCCGGCAACATGACCGATGCCGAACTGGAAATCCTTGAACGCGTCGCCTGCCCGTCTGCGGGCGCTTGCGGCGGGCAATTCACCGCCAACACCATGGCCTGCGTGTCAGAGGCGATCGGTCTGGCGTTGCTCAATTCCTCCGGTGCGCCGGCCCCTTACGAATCGCGGGACCAATACGGTATCGCGTCGGGCGAAGCGGTGATGGAACTGATCGCCAAAAACATCCGCGCGCGCGATATCGTGACGCGCAAATCGCTGGAAAACGCGGCCCGTATCGTGGCCTGCACCGGCGGGTCCACCAATGCCGGTCTGCACCTGCCCGCCATCGCAGCCGAGGCTGGCATTGATTTCGACCTGTCGGACGTTTGCGACATCTTCCGTGACACCCCCTATTTCGTTGATCTGAAACCGGGCGGCAAATATGTCGCCAAAGACCTTTACGAAGCTGGCGGCGTGCCTGTCGTGCTGAAAGAATTGCGCAAGGCCGGTCTGATCCACGAAGATTGCATGACCGCATCGGGCCGCGTGATTGGTGAAGAACTCGACATGATCAAAGGCGAGGCGGACAACCGCGTGATCTATTCCGTGGAAAACCCGATCACCAAGACAGGCGGCGTCGTCGGTCTGAAAGGCAATCTTGCCCCCGAAGGTGCGATCGTGAAGGTCGCAGGGATGTCCGAGGAAGAACAGGTCTTTACCGGCCCTGCCCGCGTATTTGAATGCGAAGAAGACGCGTTCGAGGCCGTGAAAGCCCGCGCATACAAGGAAGGCGAGGTGCTGGTCATCCGCAACGAAGGCCCCGCCGGTGGCCCCGGCATGCGCGAGATGCTGTCCACCACCGCCGCCCTATCCGGTCAGGGCATGGGCAAAAAGGTCGCATTGATTACCGATGGCCGTTTTTCGGGTGCCACACGCGGTTTCTGCGTTGGTCACGTCGGACCAGAGGCGGCACAGGGCGGACCGATCGCGCTTTTGCAGGATGGCGACATGATCACGCTGAATGCACGCACCGGCGAATTGTCGGTCGCGCTGACAGATGCCGAACTGGAAGAACGCCGCAAAAACTGGAAAGGCCCGCGCGAGACGATCTATGCATCCGGCGCCTTGTGGAAATATGCGCAGCTGGTCGGGTCCACCCGTCTGGGCGCACTGACCCACCCCGGTGCAAAAAGCGAAAAACACATCTACATGGACCTTTAACGCCATGGTCCGGCAAGCGCTTGCCATGATCGGGATCGCAGCCATCGCCGCATGCGATCAGGCCGGCATGGCAGAGCCTGTCGCAATGTTGGGCGGTGACCTTATCGTGTCGCCGCCCAGCGGATATTGTGCAGACCCCGTGTCCAGCAGGCTGAACGCCGGTTTTGCCGTGCTTGCCCCTTGCGTGGCCCTGGGGACCGAAGCGCCGGTGCCAGCGATCCTTGGGGTGGCAACGGTTCAGGCGGGTGCGCCCGCATCAGCGATGGTTGCAGGCGGTGAAAGCGGTCTGCGCGATTTCCTGATCAGCCCGCAGGGTGCCAGCCTTTTGGGCAATGGCACCGGTAGCGACACTATCGCCGTGGTGTCTTCGCAAGCGTTTGACGGGCGCGTCACTGTGCATTTCAGGGACAGCGCTGCACCGCCGATGGATGGTCTCGGGCAGGACGAATGGCGCGCCTTTACCGATATCAACGGAAGGCTGGTCACGGTGTCCGTACGCGGTCTGGCAGAGGCGCCACCATCCGCCGGACGTGGGGCCGCGCTGCTGGATCAGATGGTCAGAGGTCTGACCGGTGTCGCCCCCGCGACCGAACCAGCCAGCTAAACGCTGGTCGTCAGCGCATAACAGGATTGCAGATCATATGCCGATCAAACCACACGGAATGTTGGGCCGTCTGTTTCACAAAGGTGCGCTTGCCCGTTGGCAGGATGCAGCGCAGGCGGCAGGCACCACGCCCCTGACAGACCTGCGTGCACAACGCTATCAGGCGCGGCAACTTAAGGGTGCCTTGATCGAATTGTGCCACAAGGCCGACGACCGACTGACCCCACCCTACCCCGGAACGCGGCGCTTTGCGCGGCCTGTCGGCACGGATTGGTCGTGGCGTCCGACCGCTTGGCGGCTACGGCTGGACCAGCCCGGTCGCGCACCCGTGCTGGACAAAACCCGAATCGGCGATGAAATCAGTGTTTTCCACGACTGCACTAGTCAGGAAATCACCTTGCGCCAGATGCGCAACCTGCGCGAAACCGACATCGCCGCCTTCGGGATGCGGCTCGAGGTGTTCCACTTTACCGGATCGTACCTGTCTGTCGTCATCGACCTGCCCACTGACATCTGCCAGAACCTGCAAAAACAGCATCTGATCCAACTGACCACCCAGATCGAGATGGAAAACAGCGTTCCGGTTCTGGTGCGTCTGAACGTCAAACACGGGCCGAATACCGACCAGATCCTGCTGACGTTGCCCGTAGGTGATCCTGAAGCTGTCGTCGAATTCGACCTGAGCGAGACGCAGTTGAACGTCAAGCGTGCCGAAAAGATGTGGATAGACCTGATGTTCCAGACGCCGCAAATGAACCAATTCACTTTGCGCGACCTGACCATCAGCCGCTTGCCGCGCGCGCAAATCTGACCAAACAGGAACATCCTTGATGACAAAACCCGTCCTGACCCAATCGCGCCTGCAAGCAGGCATCTGGCGCGCCTCTTTGGCTGAAGCGGGGGCTGAGCAACCCGACATCACGGCCAGCCATAATGCGACGGCTTTGGACAATTTGCGCTGGTCTGCCGGCGATCAGGCGGGCGTCTGGCATCTGGAAATCGTGATCCCCGCAGATATCCTGAGCGACGGGTTGCAAACCATCGTGCTGCGCCTGCCGGATGGAACCACAATCGGCAGCCTTGCAATATTGTCGGGTGAAGCCTTGGCAGACGACCTGCGGGCCGAAATCGGCCTGCTGCGCGCAGAGCTGGACATCCTCAAAGCCGCGTTCCGCCGCAGCAGATCGTAAGAAAACCGAGGGGGGCTAAGCAGGCAGACATTATGTCGCACAGTCACGTTTTCGTGAGTTTCACAACCTGTGCCCCGCTTTTGGCGTAGTAAGACCATTAACTGAAACATAAAGGAACAGTTCATGAACCGTCGTTTTGCTATGAAATCCGTGATTGTCGCTGCTGGCTTTGCCGCAATGGCAGCCTGTGCCCCCGTCATGACGACAGAACCCGACGTGGTCGACATCGCCGTCAGCAATGGCAATTTCAACACTTTGGTCGCGGCGCTGACGGCGGCTGATCTGGTCGAAACACTAAAAGGTGACGGGCCGTTCACCGTATTCGCGCCTACTGACGCCGCTTTCGCAGCGCTGCCCGCAGGCACTGTCGACACGTTGCTGATGCCTGAAAACCGCGATCAATTGGTTGCGATCCTGACCTATCATGTTGTGCCGGGTGCTGTGACATCTGACCAATTGGCCGGACAAGTGCAAAGCGTCGCCACCGTCAACGGTGCCGCAGTCCAGATTGACGGACGGGATGGTGTCATGGTCGGCAACGCCACTGTCACCACGGCGGATATCACGGCATCGAACGGCGTCGTTCACGTGATCGATACTGTGCTGCTGCCATAATCCACAAAATTTGCGCATCGCAGGCCACTTGCGGTGCGCATATGACGCCACGTTGGGCGTGACGCTGCCGATGCCTTTGGCCATGCTGTCGCCATCACTAGGGAGGCCGCTATGACCCAATACCCACATCTTCTTGCACCGCTTGATCTGGGCTTCACGACGTTGAAAAACCGTGTCGTGATGGGGTCGATGCACACCGGTCTGGAAGAAACCAAAGACTGGAACCGCGTCGCCGAATTTTATGCCGCCCGTGCCCGCGGTGGTGTCGCGCTGATGGTGACCGGCGGCATGGCACCCAATGCCGAAGGCGGCGTTTTCCCGGGGGCTGCGGGCCTTTACACCGCCGAAGATATCGCAAACCACCGGATCGTCACCGACCGTGTCCACGACGCTGGTGGCAAGATAGCGATGCAAATTCTGCATGCTGGCCGCTATGCCTATAGCCCCAAATGTGTTGCACCTTCTGCGATAAAATCCCCGATTTCGCCTTTCCCGCCGCAGGAACTTGACGCTGAAGGCATTGAAAAACAGATCAGTGATATCGTCACCGCCGCCGCCCGCGCGCGCGAGGCAGGCTATGACGGGGTCGAGGTGATGGGCTCTGAAGGGTATTTTATTAACCAGTTTCTAGTGACCCATACGAATAAGCGCACCGATGACTGGGGCGGGTCCTATGAAAACCGGATGCGCCTGCCGGTTGAAATTGTGCGCCGTGTGCGCGCTGCTGTCGGCCCTGATTTCATCTTGATCTACCGCTTGTCGATGATCGACCTGATCCCTGACGGATCGACCTGGGAAGAAGTCGTCATGCTGGCCCAAAGGATCGAGGCTGCGGGCGCCAACATCCTGAACACCGGGATCGGCTGGCACGAAGCGCGGATTCCCACCATTGCCACATCCGTCCCGCGCCGCGCCTTTGCATGGGTTACGGCCAAGCTGATGGGTCAGGTGGGCATTCCCGTCATCACGTCGAACAGGATCAACACGCCCGAGGTCGCCGAATCTGTGCTGGCCGATGGTTGCGCCGATATGGTCAGCATGGCACGGCCGTTTCTGGCTGATCCGGATTTCGTGGCCAAGGCCATAGCAGGCAAAGCTGCCGAAATCGCCCCGTGCATCGCCTGCAATCAGGCCTGTCTGGATCACACTTTCAGCGGCAAGCTATCGTCCTGTCTGGTGAACCCGCGCGCGTGCCATGAAACCGAGTTGACGATCACACCCGCAGCCAACCCCAGAAAAGTCGCCGTTGTGGGTGCCGGGCCTGCCGGACTTGCCGCCGCCCTGACCGCGGCAGAGCGTGGGCATCTTGTTACGCTGTTCGACCGGTCCGACACGATCGGCGGCCAGTTGAACATGGCCAAACAGGTGCCGGGCAAAGAAGAATTTCACGGCCTTGTCGATTATTACCAGACCATGATCGACAAATCTGGGATCACGCTGGCGCTTGGCCACGACGCGGCGGCAGATGATCTTGCCGGATTTGATGACATCGTCATCGCCACTGGCGTCTTGCCGCGCGATCCGGCGATTCCCGGTCAGGACGCCCCGCATGTCGTATCCTATATCGACGTGCTGCGCGGCAAGGTGCAGGTCGGCGAAAAAGTAGCGATCATCGGCGCTGGCGGGATTGGTTTTGATGTGGCCGAATATCTGGTGACTGACCACAGCCCGACCGAAAACCTGCCAGACTGGATGGTTGAATGGGGTGTCGGTGATCCCGCTGCAACACGCGGCGGGCTGCGCCCCGAAGGCCCAAAGCCGGACGCCCCCGTCAGGCAGGTCACCCTGTTGCAGCGCAAGGCTGAAAAGCTGGGCAAGCGTCTTGGCAAAACGACGGGGTGGATTCACCGTGCCGCCTTGCAGATGAAAAATGTGCAGATGATCGGCGGCGTCAATTACGAAAAGATCGACGCAGACGGCCTGCATATCAGCACTGGCGCAGATCGAAGCAACCCGACGTTGATTACGGCCGATACGATCGTGCTATGTGCCGGCCAGTTGCCCGAACGCAGCCTTGCGGATCAGTTAATCAATGCAGGGCGGGACGTGCATGTGATCGGTGGGGCAGATGTTGCTGCCGAACTGGACGCCAAGCGCGCGATCGACCAAGGCACCCGAATCGCGGCACGTCTCTGATTTAGCTGATCCGTTAACCATGTTATCTGCATCCAACCGCAACCTTGGATGGCATTTTTGGTGTTTCATCAGCAGTTTGTCCTATTACTGCCCCAATTATCCACTATTGTAAAAACGTTGTAACGAGTTGTTTGGATAATTAGGAATGGACCGCCTCACTGAGATGGAAGCCTTTACCATGGTCGTAGACCAAGGTGGCTTTACTGACGCTGCCAAGAAAATGGGTGTTTCGAAATCTGCGGTATCGAAACATGTATCAGCCCTAGAGGCGCGCCTTGGGGCGCGCCTTTTGAATCGCACGACACGGCGTGTCAGCCCGACAGAAATCGGCCTCGCTTATTATGACAGAGCGCGTCAGGTTCTGAACGACGCGACCGAAGCGGATTCGCTGGTAACAGCGATGCAAGCCACGCCTGCCGGTCTTGTCAGGATCAGCGTCGCAACAGATTTCGGGGTGAACTGTCTGTCACCGATTTTGGGCAAATTCCTGAATGAATATCCCGATATCACGGTGAATATGATGCTCAACAATCGCTATGTCGAATTGGTGTCTGAAGGATTCGACCTTGCCGTGCGGATCGGCGAACGCGACGACAGCACATTGCAGACACATAAGCTGACCGAGACGACACGGCGGATGGTGGCCAGCCCAGCCTATTTCGCCACCCACGGCAGGCCAGAAAAAATTGACGATCTGAATAATCACAAGTTGCTGCACTATTCCAATCAGGCCAATTCGGCTGTCTGGAAACTGACGGCACCATCGGGCGAAAAGCGGCAGGTGCGTACAGCGGGTTGGCTGACCGTGAATGATGGACAATCGCTGTTGAACGCCTGCATCAGCGGGCTGGGCATCGCCTATTTGCCTAGTTTTCTATATGCCGACGCGATGCGCAAAGGGTTGGTCCAAGACGCAATTCCCGATCTGCCCATCGAACGGCAAGGCGTTTACGCAGTCTACCCCCAAGGCCATTTCACCCAGCCCAAAGTGCGTGCTTTCGTCGATTTCCTGATTGAGGCTTTCGCCAGCAAAGGCCCTGATATCTGGTGATATCAGCGTCTTGTCTGCGCGCGTTAAGCATTTCTTAAGGTTTCGTTGCTAGTTTGTCCTCGTAACACGCGAGGGACAACATGGAACGTATAATGCAGATCCTTGAACCACGCAGCCTGCATGGCATTGCGATCCGGGTCGTGGCGTTCTCGGCTGGTATCGCGCTGATGAATGTTCTTTTTGCATGGTACATCGGGCCCCATCTGCCGGGCAATCGTCTGGTTTATCAGATCGCCAATGCCACGGTCGTTGGTGCGCCGTTTTTATGGTTCTTTTTCGCTGTCATGATGTATCAGGTGCGCCTTCAAAGGCGGCTTTCACTATTGTCGCGCAAGGACGGGCTGACCGGCCTGAACAATCGCCGCACTTTCCTTGAACTGGCCGAACGGCGGAAAAACCAGGTCGACGTGGGTATTTTGCTTTTGCTGGATGCCGATCATTTCAAAGCAATCAACGATACATATGGCCATCAGGCAGGCGATATCTGCCTAAAATAAATTGCCTATATGCTTAAACGCAACTTGCGCGCCCAGGATGTGATCGGGCGGATCGGGGGTGAAGAATTTGCAATTCTACTGGCCAACACCACTGCGGATCAGGCGCATGTCATCGCTGAACGGCTGACCCATCCAATCCCTTTTCAGGCCGGCCCCGATAACCTACATTTGACTGTCACACTATCGGTCGGGGCTGTTGTCACTGCCCCCCAAACGCCATTGGACGCGTTGTTCATGTTGGCCGACCGCGCCCTGTATCAGGCAAAATCAGAAGGACGCGCGCGTGTGATCTTTGCGACAGACAGCGAAATGCAGGACGGGCTGAAACTGGCGGTCTGACAAGTTTAATCTGCTGATGTCACGATAACTTCGACACGGCGGTTGGCGCTCCGCCCTTCGGCGGTCAAATTCGACGCGACG
Organism: Loktanella sp.; assembly: GCA_003551805.1. GTDB lineage: Bacteria > Pseudomonadota > Alphaproteobacteria > Rhodobacterales > Rhodobacteraceae > Yoonia. Next base: position 5,512 of record PUNR01000405.1, on the reverse strand, counting down.
GGTGCAAGGTATCCCATGCCCTCGGCCGCTAATCGGCTGCGGCTGACACCGTAATCAGCCACCAGCCGATCCACTACAGCAGCCGCACGCTGCCGCGACAGCGCGATATTGGTGTCTAAGGCACCCAATGTGTCCGTATGCCCGACCAGTGCTATCGACCGGTCAGGATAGCGGGTCAGATAGGCGGCAATTTCAGCCAGACTGTCAAAGGCACGGTCGGCCAAGCTGGATGAGCCTATCGCAAACTCCAGATCAGCCAGAACAGCGCGCCCGGTGTCGTCCAACTGTTTACCAAGACCGGACGGCGGATCACCAGCAACCGCATCAACCGGCGCGGCACCGGCAGGGCGCGCAATATCTGTGGCCGTGTCACGCGCAGGCCCGACGCGGGTCAGCTGCACAAATCCCGCTTGCGCTGTCCGGCTGACAAAAAGCGAGACATATTCATCCCCGTCGGGAGTGCTGCGTTCGGCGGCCAAAAAGCGGAAGTCGCCAATGTTGATCTGCATCTCGGGCGGCAACAGCGTCGTCGTACCAAACCTGAAGTCGAACCCGCCACAAGCCTCTGTCTGGCAGTCAAGAATGATAGAATAGCCGTCGTCACGCAACTGATCGCGCAAAGGCCGCAACAATTGCAGCGTGGTCAGTGCCTGCGTGTTGATCCGCCACGCCTGACGGGTGATCTCGCCTTCGACCGGTTTTGTCGGGATTGCACCATCAGCCCAGATCGCCACCGGCAGATCATAGCTGTCAAAGGCGCTGACCTCGCTGGTTTGCAACACGGCATTGGCCGGGAAATCCAGCACCTGCGCCTGCGCTGTCGTTGCTGACAGACCGACCAGAAATACCGCCAGTCTGATCATCGGGCCTGCGCGTGATAGGCATCATTCGGGCGCATATCAGTGGCTGATGCGATCCTGTTCGTCATATTGTAAAGCCCTGCAACAGCAGCAATATCCCAGATATCACGATCAGAAAAACCGACCTGCCGCAGCGCGTCGCGGTCTTTTTCGTCTATCTGTGCCGAAGCCAGCGTCATCATTTCCGCGAAATGCAGCATCGCCTTGCGGCGGGCGTCCAGCGGCGCGACCCGCCAGTTCATCACCAGCATTTCACCCAGCGCCGGATCACCGGACAATTCACGCACCGCCGCACCATGCGCCGTCAGGCAATAATAGCATTTATTAGCTGACGACACTGCCACCGCGATCATTTCTCGTTCCAGCTTTGACAGGCCGGACGGGGCAAGCATCACATCATTGTAAAACGCCGTGAACGCATTCAGCTTGTCGATGTCGAATGCATAGGCAAGCAGCACGTTGGGCACCATTCCCAACTTTTCCTGACAGATATCGAAGTATCGTTGCGTCTCGTCCGGCAATGGATCGACCATCGGCAGGTCAAGGGCGGTCGGTTTATCGGTCAACATCTTCCTCCGGCAGGATACGGTAGTGGTACTGTCCCACAACCGCCATCCCGAGGGAAGCATAGAGAGCATGCGCCCCCGTGTTTGCACGGGTTGCGACCAGCGCCAGCCATTGCGCGCCCTGCCCTTGTGCCCAAAAGGCAGCAGCGACCGTCATCTGACGTGCCAAACCCTGCCGCCGGAAGGCTCCCGCTATTTCCAGCGCATGCACCATCGCGCAATCCCCCGCGATCCCAACGAACAAAGCGCCTGCAGGCCTGTCTTTCAATCGGCCAAGGATCGTGGTTTTCGGTGCTGGCGCGCGGTCCATAATCGCAAGCCTGCCGGCCTTGATCCCGCCTGCGGCCCAGATCTCGACCTGTGCGGCAAGCGGGGGCCAGACCTGAAACGTGGTGACGGGGGGCGGTCTTTGTACGGCAATGGCTGCGACGGAGGCGGCGTAGATATTGACCGGATCCTTGATCCGGTAGCCAAGCCTGTCCAGATCGCGGTCAAGCGCTGCATCCTGATCGCGGATCATGAACAACGGGCGCTGTTTTGCTGCAATCATCGCCGCAGCCGCCTGCCCGATGTCACCCGTTTGCAAGGGTGCATCAGCTGTCGCTGCACTGACACGGCTGCTGCCGCTGGGGTCCAGCCGGATTGTCCACGGCCCTAGTGTCTGGCGTTTTGCAGGCGGCCAAGTGCCGTCGATCACGTCATAGCATTGCTGGACGGATGGTAGTTTCATCAGGCAAAAAGCTGCTCTAACGTGGCAAAAGCTGCATCGACACGCGCCTGATCAGCCCCTCGAATGACCAGATTGGCCCCGTAAATACCATCTTTCTGGAACGGGTAAGACCCCACCGAAAGATCAGGGTGATCCACAGCAAAAGCACCCAAAGGTCCCGCGATATCGCCTTCGCCGCGCATTACCGCCAGACTGCGTGACACCAGCGGCGCACCGCCTGTCAGCGTCGGCAGGATGCTGGCGACCATGGCCTGAAACACCGCCGGCACGCCAGCCATGACATGCACATTGCCAATGCTGAACCCCGGCGCCGTGCTGACCGGATTGTCAATCAGCGTCGCCTTTGACGGGATGCGCGCCATACGTAGCCGTGCAGCATTCAGTTCCTGCCCCGACCGGTCGTAATGTGCTTGCAACAAGGCGCGCGCATCATCGCGCACGTCAATCGTGTCGTCAAAGGCTGCGGCGATGCAATCTGCGGTGATATCGTCATGTGTCGGGCCGATGCCCCCACTGGTGAACACATGATCGAACCCGTCTGACAGGGCCTTGACCGCCGCAGTGATCGCAGGGGCGTCATCGCTGACGATGCGGACCTCGCGCAGGTCGATGCCGGCCTCGGTCAGCCGGCCAGCCAGATGGTGCATGTTGGCGTCGCGGGTCCGGCCAGACAAAATTTCATCACCGATGACCAGCATGGCAGCAGTTGGGTTGGGCATCATACACTCCTGATTGGTTTGGCCGTAAGTAGATTGCACCGGCGGGTTTGCCACCCCCCTTTGCGGGCCTAGAACTTTGCGGTGACATCCCATATATCGGGCTTATAGACAAAGGATATACGACTTGGATACCAACAAAGGCCGCCTGACCAAAGACGGCATCCGCATTCACGACCCATCCGATTTCGACGGCATGGCCAAGGCAGGCGCCCTGGCCGCCACGATCCTTGACGAGATCGCAGCACATGTCGTCCCCGGCCAAACAACCGGTGCGCTGGACCAGATGATTACCCGTATGGTGTCCGATGCGGGTGCGATATCTGCAACGATTGGATACAAAGGCTATCAGCACGCCAGCTGCATTTCGGTCAATCACGTGGTCTGCCACGGGATTCCCGGCGCGCCCATCCCCAAAAGCGCGACCGAGACGATATCCAAGAACCACGAAAAGCGGCGTGATGACGATGCGCTGATTGACGGCGATATTCTGAACATCGATGTGACTGTGATCGTCGATGGTTGGTACGGCGACACCAGCCGGATGTATGTCGCAGGCAAACCGCTGCCCAAAGCAATCCAGCTGATTGATGTCACCCATGATGCGCTGATGCTGGGGATTGCAGCGGCCAAGCCGGGCAATACGTTTGGTGATATCGGCCATGCGATCCAGACTTATGCAGAGGCCCAAGGCCGGTCTGTTGTACGTGACTTTTGCGGGCATGGCTTGGGCCGGGTGTTTCACTCGCCGCCCAATGTGCTGCATTACGGGCGTGCAGGTACGGGTGCCGTGCTGGAAGAGGGCATGTTTTTCACGATCGAGCCAATGATCAACTTTGGCCGTCCTGACACCAAGGTGCTGGCAGACGACTGGACCGCCGTCACTTATGACAAGTCCCTGTCGGCACAGTTTGAACACTCCATCGGGATCACGTCCGACGGTTGCCAGATTTTCACCAAATCGCCCAAGGGTCTGTTTCACCCCACCTATCAGATCTGATTGATGCGGCAGTTCTGGCCAATGCTGGTTCTGATCGTGGCGCTGGCAGGTGCGGCGCTGTCGATCTTGCGGCTGGAACAGGCAGGCGTCGGGCTGGTGACATCGACAATGCAGATCGGCGATACACCGGTGAGTGTGACGGCCTTGCCCGATGCCACAGATGCCCCTGTCGTCGTCATTGCCCACGGGTTCGCAGGATCACGCCAGTTGATGCTGGGATTTGCCCAGACGCTGGCGCAGGCAGGTTACATCGTCGCTAATTATGATCTGCAGGGGCATGGCCGCAATGCGGTGCCGATGTCGGGCGATGTGGCATCTGTCGATGGCACGACCCGTTTGCTGGTCGAAGAGCTGGACCGCGTGATTGATGCCGCACTGGCCCTAGATGGCGCCGATGGGCGGCTGGCCTTGTTGGGGCATTCGATGGCGTCCGACATCATCGTGCGGCAGGCGATTGCCGATGACCGCGTCGATGCGGTTGTCGCAGTGTCGATGTTTTCCACCGAAGTGACCGCCGAGCTGCCTGCCAACCTGCTTGTCATCAACGGCGCGTGGGAAGGCGCATTGGCGGCCGAGGCGTTGCGCGTGCTGCGCCTGACCGACCCTGATGCAAACTTTGACCAGACGCTGGGCGACCCCGCCGCAGGCACCGGACGCCGTGCTGTGCTGGCCCCGTCGGTTGAACATGTCGGCGTGCTTTATGCGCCGACCAGTATGGTGGAAACACGCGACTGGCTGAACGCGGTGTTTGAACGCCCGTCGGGCACGCCTATCGCTGCGCGGGGCGGCTGGATCGCCTTGCTGATCGTCAGCGTCACAGCGCTGGCATGGCCTTTGGCGCGGCTTGCACGCCCGTTGCGGGCCAAGACACCCCCCAAGCGCCTGCCGCGCGGGGCGTTCTGGGCGGCAACTCTGGTACCGACGATCCTGACACCGCTGGTTTTGTTACCGTTCGACATCGGCTTTCTGCCCGTGCTGGTCGCTGATTATCTGGCCGTACATTTCGCATTATTCGGGCTGATTACTCTGGGCTTTCTGGCACGCTGGGGTGCCTTGCGATGGGATGCGACAGGCGTCATCCTTGCCTTGCCTATCGCGATATTCTGCATCGGCATCTTTGGCGCGATGCTGGATATCTATGTCGCGTCCTTTTTCGCCGTTGATGCCCGCATCTGGATCATTCTTGCTATCGCGGCGGGTGCGGTGCCGTTCATGTTGGCCGATGCCTACCTGACCGAGGCAGGCCGCGCCCCCCTGTGGCGGGTGCTGGTGGTGCGGGCTAATGCGCTGGTCTCGCTTGGGATTGCGACAGCGCTGGATATGGAAGGGCTGTTTTTCCTGCTGCTGATCCTGCCTATTATCCTGCTGTTCTTCGTTTTGTTCGGCACTTTGGGTGGCTGGGCCGGTCGGGCCACGCACCGTCCGCTTGCCGCGGGTATCGGGCTGGGCGTCTTTCTGGGCTGGGCTTTGGGCATGACATTTCCGCTGTTTGCAGTCTGATATTGCAATAGCCTGCGTAATCCTTATCTTTGCGACGTCGCTAGCGGTGACACCTTTCCCTGACATCACCAAAAGGATGCACGCGATGCACCTACCGCCTTATGCTGCGCTGGCCCTGCTAACGTTGACTACGCCTGTTT
>PUNR01000288.1 GCA_003551805.1 Loktanella sp. | reverse complement strand
CGCAATCGCATGGTTGAACAACCACATTTCAGGCGCGCCGCGGCCCAAGGCACCTTCGTTCACTTGTTCCAGCCAGGCGTTGACGCCTGCGGCATAAGCCTCCAACGCTTGGGTGGTCTGGGCGTCCTGCGCTGCGACCGATGCAGTCGCGGCGGTATAAAGGTCATAGCGCCGCAACACTTCGTCAATGCCAAGTGTGCGTTCGCCGAAAAGTTCAGAAAGACGTCCCTGCACGGTCCGGCGCAGCATCGTCATCTGCCACAGCCGGTCCTGCGCATGGGCATAGCCAAGGCCAAAAAACACATCGGCATCAGTGTCGCCAAAGATATGCGGCACGTTGGCGTTATCGCGCACAATATCGACAGGGGCAGTGATATCAGTGACTTGCGCAGTTGCATTATAGTCGGGCAGGGACCGTGTGGCGAAATAATAGGCAAGCGCCACAGCCGCGACGACCAGCACGACCAGTGCGGTTGTCAGCCTGACCAGCCACCGAAAGATCAAGACCATAATGCCCCCGCATGTCACCTCTGCCCCTTCTAACAGGGCAGAGGTTAAGAACAAGTCACCGTTCGGGGATCAACCCGCGCGGACTGAACCGCAACACGATCAACATCAGCAGCCCCATTGTCAGCAGGCGCATATGGGCGGCGGCATCAATCATGCGGGTTTGCAGCGCGCTGCCATCGGTCAGCCCGCTGGACAGCAACTGCATCAGCGCCAGACCCATCGGTTCAACCTGCACCCATAGCCACCAGATCAGGATACCGCCCAGCACAGCACCCCAATTGTTACCAGATCCGCCAACGATCACCATCACCCACACAAGGAAGGTAAAGCGCAAAGGCTGGTAACTGCCGGGCGTCAATTGTCCGTCCAGCGTCGTCATCATCGCCCCCGCGATGCCGCAGATCGCCGACCCGAGGATAAAAATCTGCAAATGCCGTGCGGTCACATCCTTGCCCATGGCGCGGGCGGCGGTTTCATTGTCACGGATCGCACGCATCATCCGGCCCCACGGGCTGTTCAGCGCTTTTTCGGCCATCCACAACAGGATCAGCAGAACGACCACAAACAGGCCGGCATAGGCCAATTTGGTATAGATGCCCGACGCCGTCACGGGGTTCATGCCAAGACTCAGCGCGCGTTCGACAAAGGCAGGATCTTGCTGCAACTCGATCTCGAAGGGCACAGGACGGGGCAGGCCGATGACGTTTTTCACACCACGCGACAGCCAGTCTTCGTTCTTTAGCACGGCGATGATAATCTCCGCGATGCCAAGAGTGGCAATCGCCAGATAATCAGACCGCAGGCCAAGCGCAGTCTTGCCAATCACCCAAGCTGCGGCACCCGCCAGCAGGCCACCCACGGGCCATGACAGCAAGATAGGCAGGTTCAGACCACCAATATTGCCGCTGACGGATGGGTTGATCGCCTCAATCGCATCGACGCCGGGATCAAACACAGCGCGGTAAACAAAGAACCCCACGATCAGGATTGCCAGCGTTGTAAAGGTACGCAGGCGTCCTTTTTGCATCCGGCTTTGCGCCAGCACGGCCGCGACAACCGTTGCCGCCCCCAGCGTCAGACCGATCAGGATGTTCCAGCCACCCGCAGCAAAGGCCCCCGGTGTCGGCGGTGTTGAAACCAGCACGGCGGCCAAACCACCCAACGCGACAAAGCCCATAACCCCGATATTGAACAGCCCTGCAAAGCCCCATTGCAGATTGACCCCCAGCGCCATAATCGCGGAAATCAGCCCCATATTGAGGATCAGCAAGGCCGAATTCCAGCCTTGCACAATACCCGTCCCGATCATCAGAACGGCGACGAAACCAAACAGCAGCGGTGCGCGGATTGCGGGGTTCATACGGATTGCCCTTTGAACAGGCCGGTCGGCTTGAATAGCAAAACGATAATCAGGATCGCAAAGCTGACGGCGAATTTATAATCGGTAGACATAAGTTGCAGCAGGCCATCTGGGGCCATATCCTCTGGCAGCAGGTAACTGACCACGCGGCGCCATGCATAGGTCACTGTGACCTCGCTGAAGGCAATCACGAAACCGCCTGCAATAGCCCCCAAAGGATTGCCCAAGCCCCCCACGATTGCGGCTGCAAAGATTGGTAGCAGCAGCTGGAAATAGGTGAAGGCTTTGAAGGATTTATCCAAACCATAAAGCACACCTGCAGTCGTCGCCAAGGCTGCAACGATCATCCATGTCACCATGACCACACGGTCGGGGTTAATACCCGACAGCAGTGCGAGATCTTCGTTATCGGAAAACGCGCGCATGGATTTGCCGGTGCGGGTCTTGTTCAGGAACCAGAACAACAGCGCCATCGCGATCAGGGCGACAACGACGGTGATGACCTGCGTGGTGCGGATCGCGAGCCCTTCGGCCAGACCGGTCGCTTCGCGAAAACCACGTGCGGTGACGACGAAACGTTCACCATCGGCAAAGTTGATGTCGTTCACGCCGATGATGAACCGCACGATGCCGTTCATCACGAACATCACACCCATCGACACGATCACCAGAATGACAGGCGCCGCCTTTTTGGTGCGGTAGAACTTATAAACCGCCCAATCCGTGCCCAACAACAACAGACAGGTGATCGCAATGCCAAAGGGCAGGGCAAGCAGAGCTGTCGGCAGCGGGCCAAAGGTGATGCCAAGCGCCAGCAGCGCATTGGTGCCGATGATGGTGATCGCGGTGCCAAAGGCCATCGTATCGCCATGCGCAAAGTTGGAAAACCGCAGGATGCCGTAGATCAGGGTCACACCCAGCGCACCCAGCGCCAACTGCGCGCCGTAAGCAAGGCCAGGCACGATCACGAAATTGGCCAGCACGACGAAAGCGTTGATGAAATCCATATCCCTTATCCCCCAAGGAAACTGCGGCGGACTTCGGGATCGGCCAGCAATTCTTTGCCTGTGCCGGTGTGGGCATTGCGCCCCTGCACCAAAACATAGGCTTTATCTGCAATTTCAAGCGCTTGACGCGCGTTCTGTTCAACCATCAGGATCGGGATTCCGGTGCGTGCGACCTCGATGATGCGGTCGAACAATTCATCCATCACGATGGGGCTAACGCCTGCGGTGGGTTCGTCCAGCATCAAAACCTTGGGTTTGGTCATCAAGGCACGGCCTACGGCGACCTGCTGACGCTGCCCGCCTGACAATTCACCTGCGGCCTGATTGCGCTTTTCCTTGAGGATCGGGAACAGGTCATAAACCTGCGCCATCGTATCACGGAAATCGTCGCGGCGGATGAAAGCCCCCATTTCAAGGTTTTCTTCCACCGTCATCGACGTGAAAATATTAGAAGTCTGCGGCACAAAGCCCATGCCTTTGACCACACGGTCCTGCGGCGTCAGCGCGGTGATGTCTTCACCATCCAGCAGCACACGGCCTGACCGGACGTTCAGCATCCCGAAAACAGCCTTCATCGCAGTGGATTTGCCCGCACCGTTGGGGCCAACGATCACTGCAATCTCGCCGCGTTCTACGGCGATGGTGCATGCATGCAGGATGTCGGGGCCTTTGCCATAACCGCCGGTCATCGCCTCGCCGATCAGAAAGGCGGTGCTGTCACCTGCGGCTGTCACCTTACCGCTTTTGCTGCGGGGCATCTCGCTGCCCTGACCTGCGGGGTTGGTGATGGACCGGTCTTTGTTGCCGCGCCCGTCTTGGTAAGGGTTGCTCATGCGCCTACCTTGTCTTTGTTTTTCAGACCGGTGCCCAGATAGGCCTCGATCACTTGTTCATTGGCCTTGATTTCCGCCAGCGTGCCTTGGGCCAGCACGCGACCTTCGGCCATACAGATGACCGGGTCACACAGACGTTCGATGAAATCCATGTCATGTTCGATCACGACAAAGGTGTAATTGCGTTCTTTGTTCAGGCGGATAATCGCATCACCGATAGTGTTCAGCAGGGTGCGGTTCACGCCTGCGCCGACTTCGTCAAGAAAGACGATCTTGGCATCGACCATCATTGTGCGCCCCAGTTCGAGCAGCTTTTTCTGCCCACCGGACAGATTGCCCGCGCGTTCGTCTTTCAAGTGTTCAATGGTCAGGAATTCGATGACTTCATCCGCCTTGGCGCGCAGGGCCCGTTCTTCATCGGCAATCCGCTTGCGACCGAACCATGCGTTCCAAAGCGTTTCACCCGACTGGTTCGCAGGGACCATCATCAGGTTTTCGCGGACAGACATGGATGAAAATTCATGCGCAATCTGAAAAGTGCGCAGCAAGCCTTTGTGAAACAACTCATGCGGCGGCAAACCTGTGATGTCTTCGCCCATCATGGTCACACGGCCTGATGTTGGTGTAAGAACACCCGCAATCACATTGAAAAGCGTGGTTTTTCCGGCACCATTGGGCCCGATAAGTCCAGTGATGGACCCTTCGTCGATGCGCAGGGATGCACCATCGACAGCGTGAAAACCACCAAAGGTCTTCACCAGATTTTCAACGACAATCATTTTAACTCCCCGCGCGCGGACGTTATCGCCCGTCTTGCTTTGAAAAAGCGGCGCAGGGATATCCCCGCGCCGCCTGTGATCTTGTCAGATCCGATTAACGGAAACCGATGGTGGAATAAACACCGTCAACAAATTCGATTTCCTGATAGTTGCCAGCAGATTCGCCGGGTCCGATCAGTTCCACAGCAGAGGCACCTTCATAGTTGATGTCTTCGCCTGCAGCGATCAGTTCCAGCGCCTTGGCCAGCTCGCCTGGATAGATCAGCTCGCCTGGTTCATTGGCGACATCCATGACGTGGTCTTTGAAGTCAGCAGACGAGGCAGAACCGGCTTTTGCCATCGCCAGCATGATCAGGGCAGCGGCATCGTATGATTCCGGTGCAAATGCGCTGGTGCCGTCAAAACCGGCTGCTTCGGCCAGTTCTACAAACAAGGCCGCACCCGGGCTGTCGGTGCCAGGGTAGGCGCCAAATGTGCCGTCCAGTTCAGACCCGAAACGTTCGTTCAACACCGAACCCACCATGCCGTCGGGCAGGTAGAATGTGTCGAATGCGCCAGTGTCCAACGCAGCGCGGATCACACCGGAACCACCTTGGTCAACATAGCCTGCAACGACCAGCATTTCGCCACCGGCAGATGCGAGTGCGCCGACTTCAGCAGAATAATCCGCTTTGCCGTCTTCATGCGCGGCAGAGATGGTGACGGTGCCGCCAGCGGCCTCGAATTCAGCCTGGAACGCATCGGCAAGACCCTTGCCGTAATCATTGTTGGTGTAGGTCACAGCAACGCTGCTGAAACCGCGATCCTGAATGATCTGCGTCATGATCACACCCTGACGTGCGTCAGACGGGGCTGTGCGGAAGAACAGACCGTCATCTTCGGCAGTCGACAGACCGGGCGATGTCGCGGATGGCGAAATCATCACGATGCCGTTCGGACGGGCGACGTTCTGCAGGATCGAGCTGGTCACACCGGAACAATCGGCACCCATGATCGCGTTCACACCGTCAGATGTGACAACACGTTCAGCGGCTGCTGTCGCGGCGCTGGCGTCGATGCATGTGCTGTCAGCGCGTACCGAAGTGACCGTTGCGCCGTCAAACAGCAGGCCGGATTCGGTGACTTCGGCCATGGCGAGTTCGGCACCAGCCGCCATCGCAGGCGTGATCGATTCCAGCGGGCCGGTGAAGCCCAGAACAACACCGATTGTCACGTCTTCGGCAAATGCGCTGCCTGCGATCAGTGTCATGGCGGTTGTCGCCATCATAAGTTTTTTCATTGTCGTCTCCCTTATTGGATTTTTTATCCTGCAGCGCAGATTAGCAGCCTGTTTCCAAAAGGAAAGGCACAACCAAAAGTGATTTGGCCTTTAGAACAGCCTATTTTCAGTGAATAATCCGTTGCCCTAGCGTCAATCGGGTACGCGGGCCGCATGGCTGCCGCGTTCACGGTATGGCGTGGTGTCATAATGCGAACGGTAGCACTTGGAAAAATGCGAAGGCGAGGCGAAACCACAGGCCAAAGCGACGTTGATAACCGTCATATCGGTCTGCATCAGCAGGTTGCGCGCCTTTTGCAGCCGCAGTTCCATGTAATAGCGTTTCGGGCTGCGCGACAGATAGCGGCGGAACAGCCGTTCCAACTGCCGCGTGGACATGCCGACATCGCGGGCAAGAACGGCAGGGCTAATCGGCTCTTCGATATTGCCTTCCATCAACTGGATCACGCGGGACAGTTTGGGATGCCGCACGCCGATGCGCGTCGGGATCGAAAGGCGCTGTGTGTCCTGATCGGTGCGGATCGAGGAATAAATCAGTATATCGGCCACGGCATTGGCTAGTTCTTCGCCAAAGTGATCGGCAATCAGTTTCAGCATCAGGTCAATGGACGCTGTGCCGCCAGCAGTCGTGATCCGGTTTCCGTCAACGACAAAGACCGATTTGGTCAGGATCACATCTTCGAATTCTTCAGCAAAGCTGTCCTGATTCTCCCAGTGAATGGTCGCTTTCTTGCCATCAAGCAGGCCAGCCTTCGCCATCGTATAGCCCGCCGTGCAAAGCCCTGCGACCTGCACACCACGCCGTGCCTCGCGGCGCAGCCAGTTCAGGATGCGTTTGGTCGTGGCCTTTTGGACGTCGATACCACCGCACAGCATGATCGTATCGTCGCGGTCCAGCTCGATCAGATCCGCCTGCAGTTTAAAGGCGCAACCATTGGAACAGGTCGCAATATCGCCGCCATCGCCGATGATGACCCAATCATAAATCTGCTTGCCAGCCGTGCGGTTGGCAATGCGCAGGCTTTCGACAGCGCAGGCAAAGCACAGCATGGTAAACTTATCCATCAGCACAAACACAAACCGGCGCGGTTTGCTGACGGGGCCGACGTCGATGATCTGGGGGGCTTGGCTCATGGTGATATACTTTGGCTGGGACGTCGTGGGACATCACCAGTTTTCGCCCTTCGCGACAAGGGGCAAATGTTTATGATGCAGTTTGGCATTGGCCCTGACCGTTCTGCATTGTATACCGCGCCGCGATACCGCTAACTTTGTTGACTGGAGCAAGACCATGACTGACTGGCAAAAAACGGACTGGCGCAAAAAGCCACGGGTCCAGATGCCCGATTATACCGACGCCGCCGCGCTGTCGGCTGTCGAGGCGCGTCTTGCCAGCTATCCACCTTTGGTTTTTGCAGGTGAATCCCGCAAGCTGACAAAGCAGCTGGCTGCCGTCAGCCGCGGCGAGGCGTTCATGCTGCAAGGTGGCGATTGCGCCGAAAGTTTCGCTGAATTTTCCGCCAATGGCATCCGTGACACGTTCAAGGTGCTGCTACAGATGGCAATGGTGCTGACCTATGGCGCCAAGGTGCCGGTGGTCAAAATCGGCCGCATGGCGGGCCAGATGGCCAAACCGCGTTCCGCCCCGACCGAGGTTGTCGATGGTGTGGAACTGCCTAGCTACCGTGGCGATATCATCAACGGGTTTGATTTCACGCCAGAGGCGCGCAATCCCGATCCCGAACGCATGTTGCAGGCATACCTGCAAGCTGCCGCCACGCTGAACCTGCTGCGCGCCTTTTCGACGGGTGGTTTTGCCAATGTGCATGAAGTCCACAAATGGACGTTGGGGTTCACCGATGGCAACGAGGTCAAGAAATATTCCGATATGGCCAGCCGGATCAGCGACACGCTTGATTTCATGCAGGCCGCAGGTCTGACAACGGACACCAACCACGAACTGCAAACTGTGGATTTCTACACCAGCCACGAAGCTTTGTTGCTGGAATATGAAGAGGCGTTGTGCCGGCTTGATTCCACATCGGGCAAGATGCTGGCCGGGTCCGGCCATATGATCTGGATCGGCGACCGCACCCGTCAGCCTGACGGCGCACATGTCGAATTCTGCAAAGGCGTGATGAACCCGATCGGCCTGAAATGCGGGCCGTCGATGACATCGGGCCATCTCAAGGCGTTGATGGCATCGCTGAACCCCGAAAACGAGGCGGGTCGTCTGACCTTGATCGCGCGTTTCGGGGCAGGGGCGGTGGGCGACCACCTGCCACGCCTGATCCGCGCTGTGGAAGAAGAAGGCGCCAACGTCGTCTGGACCTGTGACGCGATGCACGGCAACACGATCAAATCCTCGACCGGATATAAGACCCGGCCGTTTGAATCGGTGCTGCGCGAGGTCAAGGAATTCTTTGCCATCCACAACGCCGAAGGCACGATCCCCGGTGGTGTGCATTTCGAAATGACCGGCGCAGACGTGACCGAATGCACCGGCGGCGTACGTGCTGTAACGGACGAGGATCTGTCAGACCGTTACCACACCGCTTGTGATCCGCGTCTGAACGCGTCGCAATCGCTGGAACTGGCGTTTCTGGTGGCCGAAGAACTGTCCTCCCGCCGCAGCAAGATCAGCCAGGCCAAGGCCAGCTGATCAGCCGTTATTGACGACCAACCGCAAAGCCGGGCGCACAGCGTCCGGCTTTTGCGCAGGGGCCATCTGGCTGGTTGCCAAAGCAATCCCCAGATGGTCGATCCGTACCGCACGATGCGGCGCAAGATCAAACCGACGCGGCCTGTTGCCGGGCGCGTCATCGGGCACGATTGCCCCCAGCAAGCGGCTGGTCTGCCCCATATCATCGCGCAGCGGCAACATCAGGATCGTCGCAGCCAGCGCAGGGCGGAACAATTGCGCCGGTGCCAGAAGGTTCGCCGCAATAATCGCAGGGCTGGTAAAGGCGGTTTCCACCAGATCGCCCAACCGGTCGCGGCTGGCCGGCGTGAACAGGATCGACACCGGCATTCCGCGCGCATCCATCCGCAGCAGATCATGGATTCGTTGCCCCGCCACCCTGATCCGCGCCACACGCGGGGCGACGCGATGCAGGATAAAGGCAAAGGGCAGCAGGGCGTCAATCTCGTGCGGGGCAACCGCGCTGCGGGCGGGGATTTGCTGCGCATGACGCAAGGATTGCCAATAACTTTCCAGATTTTTCAGGATCGGACAAGCCACACCCGGCAAGGCGTGACGGGGCGTATCGGGGCTGTCGTATGTGCTGGACATGGGTACCTCGGACCTTGTTGACGCCACCCTGTGGGTGGAAATGCATGTGATACGTCAAACCCTAGCGCCTATGAGACGTGGATTCACTTAACAAAGTGTTAACAGGTTAACGCCGGTCGGGCGGGCAGGGTTGCCCAAGGGGGGCTTTTTCCTTTAGCTGCGCCCAGAACCAAAACAGAGGCCGCCATGATCCGTTCAATGACCGCATTTGCCAGCCGCACCGGTGATCTGGGCCCAGTAAGTTGGGTCTGGGATATGCGCGGGGTGAACGGGCGGGGCCTGGATTTGCGGCTGCGTCTGCCTGACGGGCTGGCGGGTCTGGAACAGGCGATCAGGGCACAAATCACTGCGGGTCTGGCACGTGGCAATGTCACGGTCACGCTGCGGTTGACGCGCGATGACACTGCGGGCGGGATGCAGGTGAACGCGGCGCAGCTGGACGCCGTGCTGCGCGCGCTTGAACAGGTGCAGGACCATGCCTGCGGCATCGGTGTGACATTGGCCCAACCCACCGCCGCTGACGTACTAGCGCAGCGCGGTGTGCTGGTGATGCAAGGGGCGGAAGAAAATACAGATGCGCTGGTGCAGGCGTTGATTGCCGATTTTACACAGCTTTTCGGTGACTTTATGCAGATGCGCAGCGATGAAGGCAGCGCGCTACACCCTGTAATCGCCACACAATTGCAGCAGATCACCAGCTTGACCGATCAGGCAGCCCAAGCGGCAGCCGACCGTATCCCTGCGCAACGTGCCGCCCTGTCTGCGGCGCTTGCCCGCGTAACGGATAATGTGG
>PUNR01000333.1 GCA_003551805.1 Loktanella sp. | reverse complement strand
GCGATTTCGCGTGCCTTGATCGACAGACCCAGCTTGCGGGTCTTGCTGTCGATATTGGTCACACGCACGTCGACCTTGTCGCCAACGCCGAAACGCTCTGGGCGCTGTTCGGCACGGTCACGCGACAAGTCGGAACGACGGATGAAGGATTTCATGCCTTCATATTCGACTTCAATGCCGCCATCTTCGATCTTGGTCACTTCGACAGTGATGATCGAACCGCGCTTCACGCCACCGATGGCATCAGCGAACGGATCACCGTCCAGCGCTTTGATCGACAGGCTGATGCGTTCTTTTTCAACGTCAACTTCGGCCACTTTGGCTTTCACGATGTCACCCTTGCGGAAATCGCCGATGACGTCTTCGCCGCGGCCTTCCCATGTCAGGTCGGACAGGTGGACCATGCCGTCGATGTCGCCTTCAAGGCCAATGAACAGACCGAATTCGGTGATGTTCTTGACTTCGCCTTCAACCTCGGTGCCCTCAGGATGGGTTTCTGCAAACACTTCCCATGGGTTACGCTGTGTCTGTTTCAGGCCGAGCGATACGCGACGCTTGGCTGAATCAATTTCCAGCACCATGACTTCGACTTCCTGAGAGGTCGAAACGATCTTGCCGGGGTGGACGTTTTTCTTGGTCCAGGACATTTCTGACACGTGAACCAGACCTTCAACGCCTGCTTCCAATTCAACAAATGCGCCGTAATCGGTGATGTTGGTCACGCGGCCCTGATGGACCGAACCCAAGCTGAACTTGGCTTCGACAGCATCCCACGGATCTTCCTGCAGCTGTTTCATGCCAAGGCTGATACGGTGGGTTTCTTTGTTGATCTTGATGACCTGCACCTTGATCGTCTCGCCGATGGCAAGGATCTCGGATGGGTGGTTGACGCGACGCCATGCCATGTCGGTGACGTGCAGCAGGCCGTCAACACCGCCCAGATCAACGAACGCACCATATTCGGTGATGTTCTTGACCACGCCGTCAACTTCCTGACCTTCGGTCAGGTTGCCGATAACTTCGGCGCGCTGTTCGGCACGTGATTCTTCAAGGATCGCACGGCGTGACACAACGATGTTGCCCCGACGACGGTCCATTTTCAGGATCTGGAAAGGCTGCTTCATGTTCATCAGCGGGCCTGCATCGCGCACGGGACGCACGTCAACCTGGCTGCCTGGCAGGAACGCTACAGCGCCGCCAAGGTCCACGGTGAACCCGCCTTTGACGCGGCCAAAGATCGCGCCATCAACGCGTTCTTCGTCAGCATAGGCTTTTTCCAGACGATCCCAGGCTTCTTCGCGGCGGGCCATTTCACGCGAAATGACGGCTTCGCCACGGGCGTTTTCGACCTGACGCAGGAACACTTCGACCGTGTCACCGACTTTAATTTCAGGGGCTTCGCCGGGATTTGCGAATTCTTTCAGATCGATACGGCCTTCCATCTTGTAGCCGACATCGATGATGGCCTGGCCCGCTTCGATTGCGATCACCTTGCCTTTGACGACAGACCCTTCAGCGGGTGTGTCCATTTCGAAGCTTTCGTTCAAGAGTGCTTCAAACTCGTCCATTGTATTTGCCATGTGGCGTCGTTTTCCTAACGTTTGGTTTTTATACGGGCCGAGCGGTTGTCTCCGCCGGTCTTTGGGTTTCGATTTGGTCGAGCATCGCAAGCGAATGTAAAACAACAGGGCCGGTATAAACCGACCCCGCTCCAGTCTCACGTTCGCACCTGTTATCGGTGCTTCAACAGGGGCGCGTATAGGGCGCTTGGCTCAATCTTGCAAGGATTTTTGCACGTTTTCGATCACCGCGATGGCCTGTGCGACCGCCTGTGCGATGCTTAGCTCGGATGTATCGATCAGCACGGCATCCGCCGCCGCCGCCAAAGGGGCGACACTGCGGCTTGCATCGCGGGCATCGCGCGCCAGCACATCGGCCAGAACATCTTCCAGCGTCGTGTCGCTGCCTTTGGCCTGCAATTCCTTGAACCGCCGTTCGGCGCGGCAGGCGGCCGAGGCGGTAACAAACAATTTCACCTGCGCTGCAGGACAGATCACCGTGCCGATATCGCGGCCATCCAGCACAGCACCCCCTTTGCGCGCAGCAAAGCCGCGCTGGAACGCGGTCAGCGCATCACGCACGGCGGCATTGGTGGCGACACGGCTGGCAGCCTCGGCCACTTCGGCGCTACGCAGAGCGTCACTTTCCAGATCGGAAGGGTCCAGCGCCTGCGCCACAGCGACCGGATCACCGCCCGCCAACACCCCTGCCCCCACAGCGCGGTAAAGCAAGCCGGTATCCAGATGCGCAAAGCCGAAATGCGCCGCGACCGCCTTGGAAATCGTACCCTTTCCGGCAGCGGCAGGCCCGTCGATGGCAACCGTAAAGCTCATGCGCTGATCCGTGCAATCTGTGCGCCAAGGTCGTTCATCAAGGGTTCAAAAATCGGGAACGACGTGGTGATCGGGGCAGCATCATCCACAGTGATTGGTTTCTGCGTAGCCATCCCCATGACGATAAATGCCATGGCAATGCGGTGATCCAGACGGCTTTCCACCGTCACACCACCCGGCACGTTGCCATGGCCCAGCCCGGTGACACGCCACCAGTCGGGGCCTTCATCCACTGTGACACCTGCCGCGCGCAGGCCTTGTGCCATGGCATCAATCCGGTCGCTTTCCTTGACACGCAATTCCTTGACGCCGGGCATATCGGTCACGCCTTGCGCGAAAGACGCCACAACCGACAACACCGGATATTCATCAATCATGCTGGCGGCACGTTCGGCAGGTACGGTGATGCCCTTCAAATCCGGCGAAAACCGCGCGCGCAGATCGGCGACAGGCTCGCCCCCTTCGGTCCGCTGATTTTCAAAGGTCAGATCGGCCCCCATTTCCCGCAAAGTGGTGAACAGCCCCGCCCGTGTCGGGTTCAGCCCGATATTGGGGACCAGCACATCTGATCCCGGCACGATCAGCGCCGCACAAACCGGAAACGCGGCAGAGGACGGATCACGCGGCACAACAATATCCTGCGGCTGCAATTCGGGCTGGCCTGTCAGCGTGATGACGCGACCTTCGTCTGTATCCTCGACCGTCAGGGTCGCACCGAACCCCTGCAACATGCGTTCGGTATGATCGCGGGTCGCTTCCTTTTCGATCACGACAGTCTGGCCGGGCGCATTCAGCCCCGCCAACAGGACGGCAGATTTCACCTGTGCCGATGGCACCGGCACGGTATAGCGCACCGGCACCGGATTGGCCGCACCCACCAGCGTCATCGGCAAACGCCCACCGTCACGGCCAACGGATTTCGTACCAAACAGCGCCAGCGGGTCCGTCACCCGTCCCATCGGGCGACCATTCAATGATGCATCACCGGTAAAAGTCACCGTGATCGGCGTCGTGGCCATGGCCCCCATGATCAGCCGCACACCGGTGCCGGAATTGCCGCAATCAATCACCTGATCAGGTTCGGCAAAGCCACCCACACCAACCCCGCGCACCGACCATTCAGCGCCGCCATGATCGGTGACTTCAGCACCAAAAGCACGCATCGCGCGGGCCGTATCCAGCACATCATCGCCTTCCAGCAGGCCGGTGATGCGCGTTTCGCCTACGCACATCGCGCCAAGGATCAAGGACCGGTGGGAAATCGACTTGTCACCGGGGACATGCGCCTCGCCCCGCAGGGGGCCGCAGGCGCTGGACATCATGGGAATGGGGGTGCCGTGGGATGACATGGGACAGGTTCCTTGCGTATTTCCGCCCCCTGATAGCGCACCATACCCAAGGGGTCCATCACACCCCGTCATCGTCCGAGCATAAATATCCCCGCCGGAGGCCTAAAATCTTTTAAACCCTGACAAAAGTCAGGTAATGCGGCACCCGCCCTTCGCGCAAAGCCTTTTGTTCATAGCGCGTCGATACCCAGTCATCCCAAGGATTGCGCCAATCTGCCGGGCTTTGTGCGGTCCATTCAAACCCTTGCTGCGGCACCTCTTCCAGCGTTTGGCGGACGTAATCGGGAATATCGGTGGCGACACGCAAATGCGCCCCCTGTTTCATCACGCGGTGCAAGGGGGCCAGATGCTCGGCCGTGACAAAACGACGGCGATGGTGGCGTTTTTTGGGCCAAGGGTCGGGGTAATTCAAAAACACCCGCGAAATCGACTGTTCAGGCAAGACATCGAACAGGTCGCGCACGTCGCCCGGATGCACAGCAAGGTTTTCGACCCCCGCCTTGCGGATCTTGCCCAGCAACATCGCGACACCGTTGATGAACGGCTCTGCACCGATGATCCCGATATCGGGATAGGTCTGCGCCATATGGACCAGATGTTCGCCGCCGCCGAACCCGATTTCCAGCCAGACATCCTTGCCCGGAAACAATGCATCCAGGTCAATCGGGTTGCGGTCGGGATTGGCTTCCCAGCTGACCGGCCCCGGCGACAGCGGGTCCAGATCGTTTTCAAGATAGTCATGCTGGCTGGCGCGGATCGTCTTGCCGCGAAAGCGGCCATAAAAATTGCGCCACGGCGCGCCCGAGGGGTGATGTGTCTTTGTCATGCGGCGGCGTGTAGCAATCCCGCCGCCGCATGGCAATTGGCGTAAGGTGGATCATGATCCACCTTACCTTTTAAACAGCGCGCTTCAGCGCCTCGACCAGATCGGTCTTTTCCCAGCTGAAACCGCCATCGGCATCCGGTTCGCGGCCAAAATGACCATAGGCAGCCGTGCGCGCATAGATCGGGCGGTTCAGCCCGAGATGTTCGCGAATACCGCGCGGTGTCAGGTCCATGACCTGCGCAATCGCGCGTTCGATCGCGACCGGATCAACCTCGCCGGTGCCGTGGGTCTCGGCGTAGATCGACAAGGGGCGTGCCACGCCAATCGCATAGCTCAGCTGAATGGTGCAGCGTTCGGCCATGCCGGCGGCAACCACATTCTTGGCCAGATAGCGCGCTGCATAAGCGGCAGAGCGGTCGACCTTGGTCGGGTCTTTGCCGGAAAACGCACCACCACCATGCGGGGCAGCACCGCCGTAGGTATCCACGATAATTTTGCGCCCCGTCAGACCGGCATCACCATCAGGCCCGCCGATGACGAAAACACCGGTCGGGTTGACCCACCATTCAGTCTTTTCAGTGATAAAACCGTCGGGCAGCACCTCGCGGATATAAGGTTCCACGATGGCGCGGATATCGGCGCTGGACTGGGTTTCGAACTGGTGCTGGGTGGACAGCACGATGGATGTCACCTCGACCGGTTTGCCACCGGCATACCGGACCGACACCTGACTTTTCGCATCGGGGCGCAATGTCGGCTGTTCACCGGATTTGCGCACCTCGGCCAGACGGCGCAGGATCGCATGGGCATATTGGATCGGGGCAGGCATCAGCGCCGCGGTCTCGGTCGTGGCATAGCCGAACATGATGCCCTGATCGCCTGCGCCTTCTTCCTTGCCTTCGGCAGCATCGACGCCTTGGGCAATATGCGCCGATTGCGGGTGCAACAGGTTCGTCACCTCGCAGGTGGCATGATGGAACTTGTCCTGTTCATAGCCGATATCCTTGATCGCAGCGCGCGCGATCCCTTCGACGCGGCCAAGATAATCATCCAGCTTTGTCTTGTCGGACAGGCCGACCTCTCCGCCGATGACGACGCGATTGGTGGTGGCAAAAGTCTCGCAGGCGACCCGCGCCTGGGGTTCTTCTGCAAGGAAAGCATCCAGAACCGCATCCGAAATCCGGTCGCAGACCTTGTCCGGGTGTCCCTCGGAAACGGATTCCGAAGTGAAAGTGTAATCTAGTCGTGCCATGGGGAAGTGCTCCATTAAAACCAACTGTCACGCCAGGAAGCCGTTGTGACAGAACCGACCCATGACGTAGGCCGCGCCAGAGGTGGCGTCAATCGTATTCGCGTCTGCGCCGGATCACAGCCACCAGCAGACCCGCCAGCAACAGCCCGCCAACAGGCCAATCACCGACCAGCGTATAAGGCGGCGCAGGCCCGACAGCAGGCAATGGCGCATCAAGTGCTGCATCCACGCCAAGCCCCAACGATGCCGTGATCCGGCCCTGCGCGTCGATCATCGCCGAAATGCCGGTATTGGCGACGCGCACCATCGGCAAGCCTTGTTCGATGGCGCGCAGGCGCGCCTGTGCAAGATGTTGATGCGGGCCTGCCGCCTGTCCGAACCAGCCATCGTTGGTGATTAGCAGCAACATGCGGGGTCGTTCGGGACCGGTGAAAATCTCTTCGGCAAAGATACCTTCGTAGCAGATCAGCGGCACAGCTAGCCCGATGCCGGGGATATCGACAGGCCCGGTCGCTGTGCCTGCGGCAAATCCGCCACCTTCCTGCACGGCCATGCCGCGGATCCCGATCCGCGCCAAAAGATCGCCAAAGGGGACATATTCGCCAAAAGGCACCAGATGCTGTTTGTCATAGGTCGCGGTGATCACCCCGCCCTGTTCCATCAGCACCATAGAATTATAGAACAGACCCCGTTCATCCCGGCGCTGCACGCCAAAGATCAGGGGCGCGCCACGCGCGGCTGCATCCAGCTGGCTTAGATCGTCGATGATGAAATTCAGCAGGTACGGCACCGCTGTTTCGGGCCAGACGATCAGGTCGGGTCGGTCGCCCTGCCCTGACAGTTCGACCAGCCGGTTCACGAACAATTCACGATAAACAGGGTCCCATTTGAGATGCTGTGCGGCATTTGGCTGCACCAGCCGCACGACAGGCGCATCATCAGGCAATTGCGGCGCAGGACCGGGACGCAGGGTAAATGCCAGCAGCGCCAGCACCGCCAGAACGACACCGCCGCGCGCCCAATCACGCAGCCACAGGCGCGATAGACCGATTGCGGCCAGTACGGTAATCAGGCTTAGCAGATGCGGCCCGCCGATGCCGCTGGCCTGTGCCATCCATGTCGGCACCCAGATATGGCCTAGCAACGCCCAAGGGAAACCGGTCAGCACAAGCGACCGTGTCATTTCCACAGCCACCAGAAACAATCCCAGCGCGATCTGGCTGCGCGGGGCAAGGCGCTGCGCGAACCACGCAGCTACAGCCCAGAACAAGGCCGCACCCGCCGCCATCAACACAATTGCAAAGGGTGCCATCCAGCCATGCCGCGCGGCATCGACCAGAAACGGCTCTACGATCCAGCGCAGGGCAAAGGCGAAATATCCCAGACCAAAGAACCACGCCTGCCATGCCGCAGCACGTGGCGATATGACCTGCCGGTGCAAGACAAACAGCACCGCAAGCGCGATCAGCGTCGCCGGCCACAGGTCAAGCGGCGCCTGCCCCAGCGCGGCAACGACACCAAGGCCGAAAAACGCGCCGAAGCGCGCCCAGCGTGGCCAGCGATCAAGCATCACGGGTGGTGTTCAGCCGGACGCGGAGGCGTTTGATACGGCGGGGGTCGGCATCGACCACTTCGAATTCGGGACCGTCGGGGTGTCGGATCACTTCGCCACGCGCGGGCAGATGACCCGACAGCATGGTGACCAGACCGCCCAATGTGTCGATCTCTTCCTCGTCGATATCGTCATGTTCGGTCAGGTTCATGCCAATCTCGGCCTCGAAATCGTAAAGATCGGTGCGGGCTTGCGCCAGATAAACGCCGGGTTTTTCCATGATCCAGCTTTTTGCCTCGGCGATGTCGTGTTCATCCTCGATCTCGCCCACGACCTGTTCGATCAGGTCTTCGATTGTGACCAGACCGTCTGTGCCGCCATATTCGTCGATCACCAGCGCCATGTGGATGCGTTCAGCCTGCATCTTTTGCAGCAACACACCCAGCGGCATAGAGGGCGGCACAAACAGCAATGGCCGCAACATCTCGCGCAGGTCAAGTTCGTCAGAATCACCGTTGAAGCCATAACGCAACGCAAAATCCTTAAGATTAGCGATCCCCACAGGGGTATCCAGCGTCGTGTCATAGACCGGCACGCGGGTCATCCCGCTATCGCGGAAGGTTTTGACCAGTTCGTCCTTGGTGATGGTCAGCGGCACAGCGACAATATCGGTTTTCGGGACCGATACATCCTCTACCCGCATCCGGCGCAGATTCAGCATGCCAAGGACCGTGGGCATTGCCGGCTGCGCGTGCCGCGCGCCATTGCCATCCTCGTCGTGATCCGGTTTTGATCGGAGCCCCGACCTTAATCGGGCCAAAAGCCCTTGTTTTTCGTCTGTCTCGTCCTGCGGCGCGCTATGCGCCGCGCTAGAAGAACCGTCGCCGGTGTCGCCCATCTGATCCTAACCTATGGGGCAGGATGCCCCGTTTCATTGCCTATATGGGTCATCAATACCCATTTTGCCAAGTATCTCTGATTCTAATCCTTCCATCAGGGTGGCATCAAGGTCACGCACATGGTCAAATCCCAGCAAATGCAACGTGCCATGCACCAGTAAATGCACACAATGATGAACAAAAGGTTTGCCCGCGGCCTCGGCCTCGCGTGCGCAGGTGTCATAGGCGATGGCGATATCGCCCAGTTCAGCGTCCATCACCGGATCAGGCGCATCCGGCATTTCGCCCGCCACCGCAGCACCACGTTCATCTGACGGCCAGCTAAGCACATTGGTCGGCGCGTCTTTGTCGCGAAAATCAGCGTTCAGCAAGGCGATGCGGGCATCGTCGCAGGCCAGCACGACAATCTCAAACACCGAAGGTTCCAGCCCCAACCGTTCCAGCACCGCATCTGACGCCTGCTCTGCCAAGGCGACAAGATCGACCTCGGCCCAGCGCGGGTCTTCCAGCACGACATCGACGGTCACTTGGGGTCGTCCGCCTCGTAGGCTTCGATGATCGCGGCCACCAACGGGTGGCGCACCACGTCTTTGGCGGTGAAGTAATTGAAGCTGATCTTGGGGATGTGTTTCAGCAATCGTTCGGCATCCCACAGCCCCGAATTAACCCCGCGCGGCAAATCAATCTGCGTGCGGTCGCCGGTGATGACCATGCGCGACCCTTGCCCCAAACGGGTCAGGAACATCTTCATCTGCATGGTGGTGGCGTTCTGCGCCTCGTCCAGCACGACAAAGGCATTCGACAAAGTACGCCCGCGCATGAAAGCCAAAGGCGCGATTTCGATGACTTTTTCTTCCATCATCTTGGCCGCCTGCTTGCCCGGCAGAAAGTCGTTCAGCGCGTCATACAAGGGCTGCATGTAGGGGTCGACCTTGTCCTTCATGTCGCCGGGCAGATAGCCCAGTTTCTCGCCCGCCTCGACAGCAGGACGCGACAGGATGATCTTGTCGACATGGCCGTTAATCAGCATGTTCACGCCAACGGCCACAGCCAGATAGGTCTTGCCCGTCCCCGCAGGGCCGATACCGAACGCCATTTCATGGTCAAACAAAGCCTTCACATAGGCTTTTTGCGCATCCGTGCGGGGTTCCACCAGTTTTTTGCGGGTCTTGACCTCGACCCGGGCAATCTCGCCTTTGAACAGCTCGATCTGGTCAACAGGGCCTGGCGCACCACCCGGCCCCATCCGCAATTCGCGGTCGATATCGCCCGCTTCAAGCGAGCGACCAGCCTCGAGCCTGCCATAAAGCGACTTGAGAACTTCCAGCGCGTCCTGACGCGGGCCCTGCTCGCCGATCACGGCCAACAAATTGCCGCGGCGCAGGATCTGCACGCTTAGCTTATCCTCGATGGTGGTCAGGTTGCGGTCATATTCACCGCAAAGGTCGATCAACAAAAAGTTGTCGGGAAATTCCAGAACAGATTCTGTGATCTCGTCGGCAGGCGGGGTCAAAGCACCAGTGGCCAAACAGCTCTCCTTTGAGTCTATGTACAGGTATCGTGGCGGGTCTGGCGCAGGCGCGCAAGCCGTCATGC
>PUNR01000434.1 GCA_003551805.1 Loktanella sp. | reverse complement strand
GGTCGCATGGCTGCGGTTGTCGGGGTGATGCCGCTGGCGGCCTCTGGACTTGTCGTGGGCACGGGGGCTTTTTTGCTGGTCTATCAATTCATTAACCCTGCCCGCCTTGCCCTGCCGATCACGGTGCTGGTGAATGCGACACTTGCCCTGCCCTTTGCCTTGCGCGCCATCGGGCAGGCGGTGGACGGGATCAACCGCGATTTCGGGCGTTTGGGTGCTAGTCTGGGCCTGTCCGGTTGGGCATGGGTGCGCATCGTCGTGCTGCCGCGAATCCGGCGGCCTTTGGGCTTTGGTGCGGGGCTTGCAGCGGCTTTGTCGATGGGCGACCTTGGCGTCATCACGCTGTTCGCGGGCGAGGCGGAACAGACATTGCCGCTAGCCATGTATCGCCTGATGGGTGCCTACCGGATGGAGGCGGCTGCTGGAGCAGCATTGTTGTTGCTGGGCCTCAGCCTTGCCGCTTTTTGGCTGTGCGATCAAGGAGGGCGCGGCAATGCTGATCTGTGACAATCTGGTGTTGCGCCAGGATGATTTCACCCTGTCGGCCGACGTCGCCTTCGCCAGTGGCAAGGTCACGGCGTTGATCGGGCCATCAGGCGCGGGCAAATCCACCTTGCTATCTGCCTTGGCTGGTTTCCTGACGCCGGTTGCGGGGCGGGTGTTGTGGCAGGGTGAAGACCTGACCGGCCTTGCGCCCGGCGCCAGACCAATTTCTGCGATATTTCAGGACAATAACCTGTTTCCACATCTGACAATTTCGCAAAATGTCGGTCTGGGCCTGCGCCCCGCCCTGCGGCTTTCGCAAAGCGAGGTTGCAGCCGTGGATCAAGCGCTTGCCTCTGTTGGATTGGCAGGGTTGGGCAACCGCAAGCCCGGCGCATTGTCGGGCGGGCAGCAAAGCCGTGCTGCGCTTGCGCGCGTATTGCTGGCGCAGCGGCCCATTCTGGTGTTGGACGAACCCTTTGCAGCGCTTGGGCCGGGGTTGAAAGATGACATGCTGGATCTTGTCAGGGCGACGCTTGCGGATGCAGGACGAACGCTGTTGATGGTCACGCATGACCCGGCAGATGCAAAGCGGATCGCCGATCAGGCTGTTTTCGTCGCGGACGGAACGGTATCGTCGCCCGTTGCGACCGCAGCGTTTTTCGACGATCCGTCACCTGCATTGGCCGCTTATCTGGGCTGAACGTAAAAGGCCCGCCGAGATGGCGGGCCTTGCTTTGAACGAATAAGCGATCGTTACTTTTTCTTGTTTTTGTATGGTGCCCAAAGACGCTTGTTTGTCAGGTAAAGAAGAACCGACAAAATTGACAGGAACACCACACCAGTCAGGCCAGCCTGCTGGCGCGCCATCATCTTGGGTTCTGCTGTCCACATCAGAAACGCCGCGACATCCATGGAAACGGATTCCACGTCGGTCGGGCTGCCGTCAGCATAGTCAAGGTCGTCACCGTAAAGCGGCGGTGCCATGTTGATCCAGCTGCCGGGAACCATGTGGTACCCTTTTTCGTCAATGCAGCTTTCGGGGAAACCACCCGCCGCAAATGCGACGTTGTAGTAACCATCCATAGGCTCGCCATCCAGCGCGCATTCAGGTTCATCATGATAACCGGTCAGAAGGGATGCGATATATTCCGCGCCCCCCATACCCCGGAACAGCTGTGCCAGGCCGGTGCCATAGGGGCCTTCAAAACCGGCGCGTGCTTTGGCCATCAATGTCAGGTCGGGCGCATTGGCAAGGTTCGATGCCGGAAAACGGTCTGCCGGTGTTGCGGGGCGGAAGTCACCCTCGCCGTCAAACAATGCCTGATCGAAGACTTCATAAAATTCGGCATAAGCAAAGACCTGATCTTCGGGCATCGCAGGTCCGCCAGCGTCCGAAAGGTTACGGAACGACAAGTACTCCAGACCGTGACAGGCTGCGCAAATCTCGGTGTAGACTTGCAGGCCGCGCTGCAGCTGCATCTGGTCGAAACGCCCGAACGGACCCTCGAAAGAGAATGCATAATCGGTCACTTCGATTTCCGCGCCTGCTGCGATCGCTTGCCCCGATGTCAGGGCAAGCGCAGCAGTTGCGGCGAGTGTGAATTTACGGATCATATTCATCAGTCTTCCTCACTCGGCCGGGTTGGCAACGGGTGCACCGTCGCTTTTCGGCGCGTAATGCGCGTTATAGTCTTCTTCGATTGTCGCCGGTGGCGTCAGCGGTTTTTCAATCACGCCAAGCAGCGGCAGGATCACCAGGAAATAGGCGAACCAATAGACCGAGCCGACCAGCGCGATGTAGGGATAGATACCCTCTGCTGGCATTGCGCCTGCCCACATCAGGACAAAGAAGTCGATGACCAACAGCCAGAACCAGTACTTGAACATCGGGCGATAACGGCCAGAGCGTACTGTCGATGTGTCAAGCCATGGTGCCAGCGCCATCACAACGATCGCCCCGAACATCGCCAGAACACCAAAGAACTTGGCGTCGACAATGCCGAACGTGATCCATTGTACTGCAATCACCAGCCATACATCGCCGTCAAAGGCCCGCAGGATCGCGTAGAACGGCAGGAAATACCATTCAGGAACAATGTGCGACGGTGTCGCCAGCGGGTTCGCTGGGATGTAGTTGTCCGGGTGGCCCAGATAGTTTGGCATGAAGCCAACAATCGCCATGAACACGACCAGAATGACGGCCAGCGCGAAAAGATCCTTGATCACAAAGTACGGCCAGAAAGGTAGCGTATCCTTTTCAGCATCTTCTTTCGACGTGCGGCGTACTTCGACGCCGGTGGGGTTGTTGTTGCCGGTAGTGTGGAACGCCCAGACGTGCACGATCGTCAGACCCAGCAGGATGAAGGGCAGCAGATAGTGCAGTGAAAAGAAGCGGTTCAATGCAGGTTGACCAACAGCAGACGCACCCAAAAGCCATGTTTGCACGCTTTCACCGATGAACGGGATCGCGCCGAACAGGCCGGTGATAACCGCGGTGCCGTGGAACGACATCTGACCCCATGGCAGCACATAGCCCATAAACGCGGTGCCCATCATCAGCAGATACATCAGCATCCCGATGATCCACGTCACTTCGCGCGGTGCTTTGTACGACCCGTAGTAAAGCGAACGGAACATATGCGCGTAGACGGCAACAAAGAACAAGGATGCGCCGTTCATGTGGAAATAACGGATCATATGGCCGCCGTTCACATCACGCATGATGTGTTCGACAGACGCAAAGGCCATATCGACATGCGGCACATAATGCATAACCAACACGATGCCGGTGATGATCTGAAGCACCAGTGTGAACACCAGCACGATACCCCATATCCACATCCAGTTCAGGTTGCGTGGGGTTGGCAACATCAGGGTGTCATACATCAGGCCAACGATTGGCAACCGCTTGTGCAGCCACTTTTCGCCGTTTGACTTTGGTTCATAATGGTCGTGGGGGATACCAGCCATGGTTCGCTCTCCTTAACCGAGTTGAATGGTTGTCTCGTCCACGAAGGACGCGACAGGAATATCAAGGTTCCGCGGTGCAGGACCGCGACGGATGCGGCCGGCAGTGTCATAATGTGACCCGTGGCACGGGCAGAACCATCCGTTGAAATCACCGGCCTGGCCCAGCGGCACGCAGCCAAGGTGTGTGCAAATACCCATCTGCACCAGCCAGACGCCATCTTCGGACAGGGCCCGGTTCTGGTCGCTGGCATCAGCGTCATCAGGCAGGTTGGCATTCTGCGACAAGCGGTCGGGCAGCTGTGACATTTCTACATCGTTCGCTGCTGCAATTTCTGCCTCGGTGCGGGCGCGGATGAAAACCGGCTTGCCCTGCCAAAGAACGGTAAGCTGCGTCCCCGGCGATACGGCACTGACGTCAACGCGGATCGAGGCGAGCGCCAGAACGTCTGCAGAGGGGTTCATTTGGTTGACTAGAGGCCAGACCGCGGCACCTGTCACGACAACGCCGGCAGCGGCGGTGGCATAGTAAAGGAAGTCGCGGCGTGTTCCCTGATGTTCTTCTACTTGTGACACTGGGTGCATCTCCGATTCGTTATCAGGCATATCGCCCACATAAAGTTTAGACCGATGTCGCAATCCGTCCAATCTGCCGCTGTTTAGCCCCCAAAAACCCAGCCGTCCAGCGGACATTCGGGCGCAGGGTCAACCAGCGTTGCCTGTTGGCGCAAACATTGACCCGATTCCACGGTTTTAATTGCCCATGTTGCCAGCACCGCCGTTGCCGACATCATTACATTGATTCGCTACATATTCTTTAATTTCGCGATCGTTGTGTTGCGTTCGCCACGAAAAAAAAATCAAAAGCGGCACATCACTTAATGGTTTGTTGTCAATATTCATGTCAGTCTTTAGGGAACGCTCCTGTTCTCTGCTGCTGGGATTCTGATATGTTGCGCGCCGTTGCTTTATTCTGCTGGATGCTTTTTGCCCCGACGCTGGCCTTCGCCCAGGTCGAGCTTAGCTTTTACGGCGGTGTCCAGTCGGCGCCCGCGTCGGACGTGTCTGTGCGAAATGACCCTGTCATTGATGACCAGGATTTCACGCAAAGCTGGGAAGGGCGTTCTTTCAGTGCCCCAATTTATTACGGCATCCGTGCAACGCGCTGGCAATCGCCCACCTTCGGTTACGGTCTCGATTTCGCACACAACAAGATTTACCCGAAGGACGATGAAAAAGCTGACGGGTTTGACGTGCTGGAATTCACCGACGGGTTGAACACGTTGACAGTCAATGCCTATCGCCGCTGGCCGAATCTGCTGGGGGATGTATCGCCTTATGTTGGCGGTGGCGTTGGTGTGTCCATCCCGCATGTCGAGGTGACAAGCGGCACGTCACGAACCTTTGGGTATCAAGTGACTGGCCCTGCGGCGACATGGATTGCTGGTGCTTCATATCCGATTGACGAACAATGGTCAGTTTTTGGTGAATACAAAGGCACGTTTTCTTCAAACACGGCTGATCTTGATAGCGGCGGCACCCTGGCCACGGATGTTTTCACAAATGCCGTCAATGTTGGGGTCAGCTTTAACTTTTGATGTTCAGACTTCGGTTTCTTGCATGCTATCGCGCTGCATGAATGTGGCATGCCATGTGGCAAGGTCCGCATTTCCGTCACGCCAGCCGCGGGCGTCGTGGCGCAGATCAATGTAAGACAACGCACAGGCAATCCCGATCTGTGTTATGTCAAGCGGTCCGTGCAGGTGGCTTAGCCAACGGGTATTGACCGCGGCGATCGTGCGGCTGGCCTTGCCCCATTGCGCTTCTACCCAGTCAGATGATTGCTGCGCCTCGGGACGGCAACGCGCCTCGTAAGTCATAAGCACGGCTGCTTCCATGATCGCGTCGGCGGTGGCTTCCAGCGTCAGAATGTCCCAGATGCGCGATTGCGGATAAAGTGATCCGCTGGCGTGGTCATTCAAAAAGCGCGTGATGACGCGGCTGTCATAGATCGCGGGGCCGGTGTCGCGGGTCAGTGCGGGGATTTTTCCGGTCGGATTGGCCGCGATTACGACAGGATCAGACGCAAGAGGGGTGGTCGTGACATTGACCTCTTCCACCTGACCCAGCAGGTCGAGTTCGCGCAACACAACCCGTACTTTGCGCACAAAGGGGGATGCGGGGGACATCAGCAGTTTCATTTCGGCGTCCATTTGTAAATCACGGGAACAAGACCTGATCCTGCCCGCTTTGCCAAGGCGGATATTTCTGCATCACCTGCGCAAAGCGTTCCGATCTGGTGAATGCGGTCAACCAGCGTGCGACGCCATCCAGCCCTTGGGCGTCAAACCACGCCCTGTCGATGTTTGCGAATTGCCGTACGAAAGGCAGGATCGCTATGTCCACCATCCGGCGTTGCGGCCCGAGCAGGAACGGTGTGATGGTCAACCGTGCGTCAAGATCACGCAGGAAATCCAGTGCCTTGGCGCGTTCGGCAATAGGGTCCAGATCGGGGTAGCGCACGGCATATTTGGTGTGGTCAAGCGCGGTCTTGAACGGCCCGTCAGAGGTGTCAATCAAGTCATGCCCCGTCTGCGGCATATCCAGCCAGTTTTCAGGGTCGTTCTGGGCCAGTGCCCAAAGCATGATGTCGCGACTTTCGGCGATGACGCGGCCGCCAACGTCCACCACCGGCACCGTTCCCTTGGGCGAGGTCGCTAGAAATTCTGTCGGTTTGTCGCGCAACAGGATTTCGCGCAGCTCGACCTGTAAACCGCTGCTGTGGATCGCGAGCCTGGCACGCATGGCGTAAGGGCAGCGGCGGAAGGTCCAGAGGATGGGGCGGGATTGCAAAAGATTCTATGCCTCCGGCGGGGATATTTAAGCTCTGACGATGTCAGGCGGTCAACTGCGTTCCGGCGACGCCGGTGATCCGGGCGGTCACGATACGGCTTTCGGGTTGGTCGGTGCCAAAGACGACTTCGGTAAACTGTTCGGTCCGGCCCATGCGCGGGCTTTCCATCAAGATGTGATGGGACTGGCCGATCTGGGCGGTCAGATGCGCGCTGACCTGTGCATCACCAGCGGCGCGCAGGCGCGCAGCGCGGTCCTTGATCGCGCGGCCGTTCACGGCAGGCATCCGGGCGGCGGGCGTTCCGGGGCGCGCGGAATAGGGAAAGACATGTAGCCAGGTCAGGTTGCAGTCTTGGACCAGCGCCAGCGAATTGGCGAACATCGCTTCGGTTTCGGTCGGAAAGCCGGCGATGATATCAGCGCCAAAGGTCATGTTGGGGCGCAGGGCGCGTGCATCCTGACAGAACCGGATTGCATCGTCGCGCAGGTGGCGGCGTTTCATACGTTTCAGGATCAGATCGTCGCCATGTTGCAATGATAAGTGCAGATGCGGCATCAGGCGTGGTTCGGTTGCGATCGCCTGCATCAGATTGTCATCCACCTCGATCGAATCGATAGAGCTGATCCGCAAACGGGGCAGGTCGGGCACCAGTTTGAGGATGCGCATCACCAGATCACCCAGCTTTGGTGCCGAGGGCAGATCGGCGCCCCAACTGGTCAGGTCCACGCCAGTTAGCACGACCTCTGCATAACCGCGGTCAACCAGTCGTTTGATCTGATCGACGACGACACCGGCAGGCACGGACCGTGAATTGCCGCGTCCAAAGGGGATGATGCAAAAGGTGCAGCGATGATCGCAGCCGTTTTGAACCTGCACGTAGGCGCGGCTGCGGGTGCCGAAACCGTCGATCAGGTGGCCTGCGGTTTCGGTGACGGACATGATGTCATCGACCTGCACGGCCTCTGTCTGGCCGATCAGGTCGGGGGCCATGCCAGCCCATGTCGCAGGGTCCATCTTTTCGGTATTGCCGATGACCAGATCAACCTCGGCCATTTTCGCGAATGTGCCGGGTTCGGTCTGGGCGGCGCAGCCCGTCACGATGATTTTCGCATCCGGATGGTCGCGGCGCAATTTGCGGATATCCTGACGCGCTTTGCGCACGGCTTCTGACGTAACGGCGCATGTGTTCACGATCACCGCGTTTTGCACGCCGGCGTCTGCGGCCAGTTCTTTCATCGCCTCGGTTTCATAAGCGTTCAGGCGGCAGCCGTGATTCGAAAAGATCGGTGCGGTTTGTGTCATAGCCGCCATTGCCCGTCGAAAACATAGGCGGTGGCGCCAGTCATCCACACACCGTCATCGCGCCAGTCGATCTGCAGGTCGCCGCCGTCCAGCGTGATGGTGACAGATTTGCCCGTCAGCCCGCGCCGTGCGGCAGCAACCGCCGTCGCACAAGAGGAGGAGCCAGAGGCGAGTGTTACCCCCACGCCCCGTTCCCAGACCCGCATGCGCAGGTGATCGGGGCCAATCAGGCTGGCGAATTGCACATTTGTGCGCTGCGGGAACAAGGGGTGATTTTCGATCAGTGCGCCTTGTCCCGCCAGATCAACGGCATCGGCGTCATCGACAAAAAACGTGCAATGTGGGTTGCCCATGCCTGTCGCCGTTGGTGTGCCATCTATCGGCAAATGTAGCGTATCCATTTGTTCTGCAAGCGGAATATCCTGCCATTCCAGCTGTGGCAGGCCCATGTTGACAGATGTCAGCCCCGCCCCGGCATCCATTGCCTGAAGGGTGCCGCGGTCGGTTGTGATGGTCAGCTTGTCGCGCCCTGTGGTGTCCATCACCAGCCGCGCGATGCAGCGTGTCGCATTGCCACAGGCGGCGGCGGTCGATCCGTCGCTGTTCCAGAATGTCAGGTGCAGGTCTGCAGAATCGCTGTCAGAGATCACTGCCAACTGGTCAAACCCCACACCGCGGTGCCGGTCTGCGATTTTGCTTGCAAGATCCGCGTTGACGCGCGGTTGAACCCCGCGTTCATCGACAACGACAAAGTCGTTGCCAAGCCCGTGCATCTTACGAAAGGGTAGGGTGGTTTGATCTGGCTGCGTCATGTTCGCCCATATAGCCATTGCAAAACCACTTATCCAGCGGTGATGCTATTTGGGGGTTGACCGCGCTGCACCAGCTTTCTAAGTAGCGCCTCAGTGGGCCGGTAGCTCAGTTGGTAGAGCAACTGACTTTTAATCAGTAGGTCTCGGGTTCGGATCCCGACCGGCTCACCACTTTTTCTGTTTATGACGATGCGGTGCGCCAGATCGGGTTCGTCCAGGCGCGTTTGCCTGCTGCGTCTATGATCGTCAGGCGCAGCCAGGGTGACGTGGCAAGCTGGCCGTAGGGCAGGGTGATCCGCGACATGCTGTGGCCGTGTTTGACGGACGTACGTGTGCCTTGCCCTTGCAACACGGCGGTCACCGTGGCGCTGCATTCAATCTCGACGTTTTTGTCGCCCCAGATCACATTGTGAAAGTCCGGTCCGGTCGAGGAATAGAAAGCCCCTGATTTCAACGCTGCCAACAACGCGTCGGGTGTGTTGTGTTCGGCGCGCACCATGACCCAGCCGCCAAAATGATCTGGTTCGCTGAAATGCGCATCATCGGTGGCGCAGATTGTGACGCGCCTGCCTGCGTTCAGCAGGTGTTCAAGGACATAGACGCCGGACCCACGGTCGCAGCCTGTGACACAGCCGTGGTTATAGATTTCGACCGCATGGGCCGCGTCGATGGTTTCGGCATCGGTGACCGACAATTGCGACCATTCAGGGTGTGCAATAGCAACGAAAGCGCCTGCATCCCGCGCGCGCTGCGCGATGGCGGCACCGGTTTCCTGGTGGTCACGCGCTGTAAAGTCTGGCGCATCGGGTGGCGTGAAACCGGCAGGCAGGCCAACGGCCAGAATATGCCAGATTTCGCCGTTTTCCATGGCACCGCTGTGCAGTTCTGCCCCTAGGATCGTTGTGAAGTCATCATGCCGGAAGGGCACAGTGTCAGTGATCGGATAGCCGAAGAAGCCGACGAAATGGTCGGTCAGGGCGATGAAATCATAGCCTTCGGCGCGATAGCGGCGGCAGACCTCTTCTGGCGACAGGATACCGTCGGAATTGGTGGAATGGGTATGCAGATTACCGCGCCAGAAGCGACCGGGCAGATCAAAAGGATAGGCGGTCATGCGAGCCTTTGTGTTTCGGGGGTTTGTTCTGTGGCGATTCCGTCGCCCGCGCCGCCTAGGATGATGAAATCGCGTGCGGCGACGCTGATCTCGACCTCGGTGCCAAGGGGCGGGGGCGGTGTGTCGGGGCGGTTGAATGTGTCCAGCGTCAGCGCCGTATCACCGACCATCGCGGATAGCCGGATGATGGACCCCATGAACTGCACCTGTACTACGCGCCCTTTCAGCAAGGTTTCGCGCCCGTCGGCACGGCCAAGGCGTGCGGCCTCGGGCCGCAGGGCCAGACGGATCGTGGCACCTTTCAGTGCGGTCAGTTGCTGGCCCAGCGACAATTGCGCGCCGTCGATAGCGACGATACCTGCGGCGGGGTCGATCACCTGC
>PUNR01000269.1 GCA_003551805.1 Loktanella sp. | reverse complement strand
CGTGCGCGATCAAGGGGCGCTGGCGTGGGTCGATATCTCGACCGGGGCGTTTCATGTGATGCCGTGCGCGGGGGCGAAATTGGGGCCGGAACTGGCACGGCTAACCCCGCGCGAAGTGATCGTGGTGGACAGCGCGCAAGGCGATTGGTCAGCGATAGTGTCTGAATCTGGTGCCGTACTGACGACGTTGGGCGCCGCTGCCTTTGACAGCAAAGCAGGCGAAAAACGGCTGTGCGGGTTGTTCAAGGTCGGATCTTTGGACGCTTTCGGCAGTTTTGACCGTGCCGAGATTGCCGCGATGTCAGCCGTCGCCGAATACCTCGAAATCACCCAACGCGGCAACCTGCCCCTGTTGCGCCCGCCTGTGCGAGAAACCCAAAAATCCGCGATGCAGATTGATGCTGCCACCCGGCGGTCGCTGGAACTGACCCATGCGATGGCGGGCGGGCGGCAAGGGTCGCTGCTGCATTGCATTGACCGGACTGTTACCGCAGGCGGTGCGCGCTTGCTGGAACGGCGTCTGGCATCGCCAAGCTGCGATCTGGCGGTTGTCACGGCGCGGCAGGACGCGGTGGCGTTCATGCTGGACCAGTCGCGCTTGTGCGACGATATCCGCGACGCGCTGCGCGGCACCCATGATCTGGACCGCGCGTTGTCACGGCTGGCGCTAGATCGGGGCGGGCCGCGCGATATGGCGGCGATCCGGAACACAATCGCGCAGGCGGCCCGGTTGCCAATACATCCTGACCTGCCCGCCATGCTTGCCGATGTGACGCGTGATCTGGCGGGGCATGACGCGTTGCTTGACCTGCTGGATGCGGCGCTGATCGCGGAACCGCCGCTGCTGGCGCGTGATGGCGGGTTTATTGCGGCTGGCTATGATGCCGAACTGGACGAGGCGCGCAAGCTTCGCGACGAAGGGCGGTCCGTGATCGCGGGGATGCAGGCAGAGTTTATTGCGCAGACGGGTATCACGTCTCTGAAGATCAAGCATAACAATGTGCTGGGCTATTTCATCGAGACGACAGCGACCCATGCTGAAAAGATGCTGGCAGCACCGCTGAACGAGACGTTTATCCACCGCCAGACCACCGCCAATCAGGTACGGTTTACCACAGTAGAACTGTCCGAGATTGAAACCCGTATTCTGAATGCAGGCGGGCATGCGTTAGAAATTGAAAAGCGGCTTTACACCAGCTTGCGGGATGCGATTCTGGCGCAGGCTGGACCGCTGGGTGCGCTGGCGCGGGCGCTGGCCGAGGTTGATCTGGCCACGGCGCTGGCGCATCTGGCGCGAACGGAAAACTGGGTGCGTCCCAAACTGGACGACAGCCGCGCATTCGAGATTACCGGCGGACGGCATCCGGTGGTTGAAATGGCGCTGCAAAAGCAGGGCGCACCCTTTGTCGCCAATGACTGCGCGCTGACCGAAGCACCGATCTGGTTGCTGACGGGGCCGAATATGGCGGGTAAATCAACCTTTCTGCGGCAAAACGCGCTGTTGGCGATTTTAGCGCAGATGGGTGGATTTGTGCCTGCGACGGCGGCGCATATCGGCATCGTCAGCCAGATTTTCAGCCGTGTGGGCGCATCCGATGATCTGGCGCGGGGGCGGTCGACCTTTATGGTGGAAATGGTCGAAACCGCGGCGATCCTTAATCAGGCGGATGATCGGGCGCTGGTGATCCTTGATGAAATCGGGCGCGGCACGGCAACTTATGACGGGGTGTCGATTGCTTGGGCCACGCTGGAACACTTGCACGACGTGAACCGCTGCCGCGCGCTGTTTGCCACGCATTACCACGAGATGTCGGCGCTGTCCGCGAAGTTGGACGGTGTGGAAAACGCCACCGTGACGGTCAAGGAATGGGACGGCGACGTGATCTTCCTGCACGAGGTGAAACGCGGCACGGCTGATCGCAGCTATGGCGTGCAGGTGGCACGTCTGGCGGGGTTGCCGCAGGTCGTGGTGGAACGGGCCAAGGTCGTGCTGGAGGCGCTGGAAAAAGGCGAACGCGAAGGCGGGCGTAAGGCGTTTGTCGATGACCTGCCGTTGTTTGCAGCGATGCCAGCGCCCAAATCCGTGAAACAGGAACCGTCGCAGGTAGAGGCGCGGTTGAAAGATGTGATGCCGGATGAATTGACGCCGAAAGAAGCTTTGGCGTTGATATACGAATTGCGTGGGATGGTGTCGGGGTAAAACCCCGACCTACGTTTGCGGTAGGTCGGGGTTAACCTGGATTTACGATGCTGGTGTTGACGACACGCCAACCTGCGCGGGGCGCAGCAGGCGGTCGTGCAGCATGAAACCTTCGGCGGCGACCTGAATGATATCGCCAGCCTTGGTGCCGGGCACGGGGGCTTCGAACATCGCCTGATGCAGCTGGGGATCGAAACGATCACCGACTTGCGGAACGATCGGGTCGATACCGTGCTTTTTGAACACTGAAATCAGTTCGCGCATCGTCAGTTCAACACCTTCGAGCAAGGCTTTGTTGACGTCTTGTTCTGATTCGTCGGCAGATTGCAGGGCACGGCGCAGGTTGTCGTAGACCGGCAACATATCGCGGGCGAATTTCGCACCGCCATAGTTTTCGGCCTCGCGGCGGTCACGATCGGCGCGTTTGCGGGTATTTTCGGCATCTGCCAGCGCACGCATGAATTTGTCGCGGAATTCATCGCGTTCTGCGCGCAGGGCGTCCAGTTCTTCCAGGCTTGCCTCTGCGTTCATGTCCATGGCATCGCCTTCAGCGGCCATTTCATCAAGGCTTTGGAATGCGGCGTCTTTTTCGGCCATTTGTTTTTCCTTCAAGAGCGGTCGGCAATCATTTTGCCCACCAGCTGTGCGGTGTAATTCACGATCGGCACGATGCGGCCATAGTTTAGCCGGGTCGGGCCAATGACGCCCACGGCGCCAATGATCTTGCGGTCGGCGTTCATATAAGGGGAAACGACCAGAGATGAACCCGTCAAAGAGAACAATTTGTTCTCAGACCCGATAAAAATCCGCACGCCGTCGCCATCCTGCGCCAGATCCAGAAACTGGGCGATATCCCGCTTGCGTTCCAGATCGTCGAACAGGCTACGGATCCGGTCAAGATCACCGTCATTTTCCGCCTCGGTCAGCAGATTGCCACGGCCACGCACGATCAGGCGTTCGGTGGCTTCGCCTTCGTTTTGCCAAAGGGCCAGACCGCTTTGTACCAGATCAGCGGCAAGCGTGTCGATTTCGCGACGCCGCGCTTTTATCTCGCGGGCGATGACATCGCCGAGTTCGGACAGGGTATGCCCTTCGGCGATGGCGTTGAGGAAATTCGCAGCCTCGCGCATGGATGAAGGCGTCTGGCCGGGGGGTGGCGTAAAGATGCGGTTTTCAACATGGCCGTCAGCAAAGACCAGCACCACCAAGGCGCGGTCTTTGTTGAGCGAGACGAATTCAATGTGTTTGATCGCGGCTTCGTGTTTCGGGGTCAGCACAAGGCTGGCGCCATGTGTCACACCCGACAGCGCCTGACCGACCTGATCCAGCATGGTGGCCACGTCAGTATCGGTGGATTGCATGGTCTGGTCGATGGTTTGGCGGTCTTTGCCGTCCAGATCGCCGATTTCCAGCAATCCATCGACGAACATGCGCAGACCCAACTGGGTCGGCACACGCCCTGCGCTGACATGGGGGCTACCCAGAAGACCGAGGTATTCAAGGTCTTGCATGACATTGCGGATCGTCGCGGCGCTGACTTGTTCAGACAGGGTGCGGGTCAGGCTGCGCGAACCCACTGGTGCACCGCTTTCCAGATAGCCTTCGACGACGCGGCGAAATACTTCGCGCGAACGGTCGTTCATCTGGGCAATGTTGGGCGTCTGTTCCGGCAATTTGACCTCTTTCAGGGCGATGGCAGTTAAGGCCAAACAGGCATCGGCGTCAATCGGGGTTGGATTTCAGATGTGGGCATACTATGCCCGCAAAGCAAGCAACAGGAGTATTCCCATGCGTCCATCCGGCCGTCAGATCAACGAAATGCGCAACGTCACCATTGAAACCAATGTGACGATGCATGCCGAAGGGTCCTGCCTGATCAAATGCGGCAATACCCATGTGCTGTGCACTGCGTCCATTGATGAACGGGTGCCATCGTTTCTGAAAAACACCGGGCTGGGCTGGGTCACGGCAGAATACGGCATGCTGCCCCGCGCGACCAACACACGGATGCGGCGCGAGGCCAAGGAAGGCCAGTCAGGGCGCACGCAGGAAATTCAGCGGCTGATCGGGCGGTCGCTGCGGGCGGGCGTTGACCGGGTCGCCTTGGGCGAGCGGCAGATCATCGTGGATTGCGATGTCATTCAGGCCGATGGCGGCACCCGCTGTGCGTCGATTACCGGCGGTTGGGTGGCGTTGAAACTGGCGGTGCTGAAGCTGATGAAAACCGGGCAAGTTATCAGTGATCCGCTGGTGGACCCTGTTGCAGCAATCTCTTGCGGGATTTACGCGGGGCAGGAAGTGCTTGATCTGGATTATCCTGAGGACAGCGAGGCTGGCGTTGACGGCAACTTTGTCATGACGGGTGGGCGGCTGGTCGAGGTGCAGATGTCGGCGGAAGGTGCCACCTTCAGCCGCGCGCAGATGGACGGGCTTTTGGGGCTGGCGGAAAAGGGCGTGGCAGAACTGACCGAACTGCAACTGGCGGCGGTGCGCTGATGCGTAAGTTTACGGGCGATCAATTACTGGTGGCGACGCATAACTTCGGAAAGCTGGAAGAGATCCGTGATCTGCTGGCGCCTTTTGGTGTGAAAATCAGCAGCAATGCCGACCACAAGCTGCCCGAACCAGACGAAACAGAGACGACGTTTGTGGGCAACGCGCGGATCAAGGCGCATGCTGCGGCCAAGGCCGTAGGCTTGCCCGCCTTGGCCGATGACAGCGGCATCACGATTGACGGGTTGGACGGTGCGCCAGGGGTCTATACCGCCGATTGGGCCGAAACGCCGCAGGGCCGCGATTTTGTGATGGCGATGGAGCAGACTTGGGCCAAGCTAGAAGCTGTCGCTGCCCCCTACCCCCGTTTGGCGCAGTTTCGGTGTACGCTGGTGCTAGCCTGGCCAGACGGACATGACGAGGTATTTGAAGGCGTGATGCCGGGGCAGATTACCTGGCCGATGCGGGGTGATCAGGGGCATGGATATGACCCTATTTTTCAGCCTGATGGACACGACATCACCTTTGGCCAGATGGACCGCTGGGAAAAGAACAAGATCAGCCACCGCGCGGATGCTTTTCGCAAACTGATTGCGGGCTGCTTTGGCTGAGGATTGGGAACACGGGGGCTTTGGGCTTTATATCCATTGGCCATTTTGTCAGGCCAAATGCCCCTATTGCGACTTTAACTCTCATGTCGTGGCGCAGATTGACCAGAAGGCGTGGGAGCAAGCTTATCTAAGCGAAATCAGTCGGTTAGGTGCAGAAACAGAAGGCCGCGTTCTGCGGTCTGTGTTCTTTGGCGGCGGCACGCCAAGCATGATGGACCCCGATGTGGTTGATGCGGTGCTGACACGCGTGCGGGCCACATGGCCGATGGCGAATGACATCGAGATCACACTGGAAGCCAACCCTACATCGGTCGAGGCGGGACGGTTTGCGGGATATCGCGACGCAGGCGTTAACCGTGTGTCGATGGGAATTCAGGCGCTGAATGATGCCGACCTGAAGGCGCTGGGGCGACTTCATGGCCGGGACGAGGCGCTACGCGCGTTCGACATTGCACGCGGCGTGTTCGATCGGGTCAGTTTTGATCTGATCTATGCAAGGCAGGGCCAGACGCTGGCCGCTTGGGAAGCAGAACTGCGCGAGGCGCTTTCGTTAGCGGTAGACCATCTGTCGCTGTACCAATTGACGATCGAGGACGGGACAGCCTTTGGTGACCGCTATGCTGCGGGAAAATTGCGGGGGCTGCCCGATGACGATTTGTCTGCGGATATGTACGCGCTGACGCAGGATATCTGCGAGACGGCGGGGTTCGGCAGTTATGAAGTATCCAACCATGCGCGGACAGGCTGTGAAAGCGTGCATAACCAGATTTACTGGCGCTATGGAGACTATGGCGGGATCGGCCCCGGTGCGCATGGGCGCCTGACATTGAACGGACAACGGTATGCCACCGAGGCAGGACTGGCCCCGCTGATGTGGCTGTCGCAGGTGCGCAAGACTGGCAACGGTGATCTGACGCGCAGTGTTCTCGACGAAGACGCCCAAGCGACAGAGCGGCTTTTGATGGGGATGCGCCTGAACGAAGGTGTGCTGGTGGAGCGTTTGGATATTCCAAAACTTATCAACAAAATTAATGACTTAACCGACATGGGAATGATCGAAATGACCCCGGATAGGTTACGCGTTACCGCCGCGGGCAGGCCCGTGCTAAATGCTGTCCTGCGAACATTGCTGCAGGATTAATTGCCAGCGAGAGCGCGCAACAA
Source organism: Loktanella sp. (assembly GCA_003551805.1). Classification (GTDB taxonomy): domain Bacteria; phylum Pseudomonadota; class Alphaproteobacteria; order Rhodobacterales; family Rhodobacteraceae; genus Yoonia. Next base: position 3,458 of record PUNR01000269.1, on the reverse strand, counting down.
ATCGTCCAGCTGATCCAGTGATTTGTAGCTGATCGAAATTTTTCCGCCTTCATCCCCTGCCTTGTGGTCAATTGTGACCTTCATGCGCAGGGTCGCTGTCAGTTCGTTTTCGATCTGGATGGTGTCGGGGTCTTTGGGAACAGGCGCACCAGGAACGGACCGCCGTTTCAAAGCCGGACCTTTCTTTGCGAGGCTTTCAGCCTCTCTTACCGAGAGTTTGCGCTGGATGTATTCACGCGCGAGCGGCACTGCTTGCGGATGGCCGACGAGGGTACGGGCATGTCCGGCGGTCAGGGCACCAGAGACAAGATAGCCCTGCACTTCTTCTGGAAGCGACAATAATCTAAGAAGATTGGCAATATGACTGCGGCTTTTGCCAAGCGCGGTGGCCATCTGGTCCTGCGTATGGCCGAACTTATCCATCAACTGACGATAGCTGGCAGCTTCGTCCACGGCGTTTAAGTCGGCGCGCTGGATGTTTTCGATAATGGCAACTTCAAGGACTTCTGTATCCGTATAGTCGCGCACCAAAACCGGAATATCGTGCAATTTGGCGATTTGCGCGGCGCGCCAACGGCGTTCGCCCGCAACAATTTCGTAGATTGCGGGGTCTTGTGGCGACACGCGGACGATCAGCGGCTGGATGATCCCCTTTTCAGCGATGGAGGCGGCAAGTTCTTGCAGCGCGTCCTCGGCGAAGGTGCGGCGGGGCTGGTCGGGGTTGGGGCGGATGGTTTCGACCGGGACAATCAAATCCGCTTTCTTAGGCGCCATTGGTGCGCTGTCAGTCTGCCCGACATCCGACATCAAGGCCGACAGACCGCGCCCCAGACCGCGTGGATTTTTAATATTGCGTGCCATGGGTTTAAGCCTTTAATTTCGTTGATTTTTTTATCACTTCTTTAGCCAGCGCACGATAGGCTTTGCTGCCTTTTGATGCAGAATCATAGGCCAAGACCGGCATTGCGAATGATGGTGCCTCGCTTAGGCGGACATTGCGGGGGATAACTGTTTTAAAGACCATTTCGCCCATGTTTTCGCGCGCGTCCTGTTCAACCTGCAGCGACAGGTTGTTGCGGCTGTCATACATTGTCAGGACGATCCCTTCGATCCGTAGATCCGGATTGGCAGATTGGCGAACGTCGCGCACTGTGAGGATCAATTGGGACAATCCTTCCAACGCGAAAAACTCGCTTTGCAGAGGGACAAGGATGGAGTGCGCCGCCACCATCGCATTTACAGTCAAGATATTGAGAGATGGCGGACAATCTATCAAAATATAGTCGTAGCCTGTAACGCCGTTCAAAACATCACGCAAAAGAAAGCTGCGTTTTTTGTTGTCGAGAAGCTCTATATCAGCCGAACTTAGGTCAGTTGTCGCCGGAACGATAGACAATCCAGTGACATTTGTGACTTGCGTCGCCTCTGCCACGGTCGAATCGCCGGATAGTACGTCATAGGTTGTAATGTCGCGCTGATCCGGGCCGATACCAAGACCGGTCGATGCGTTGCCCTGAGGGTCAAGATCGATCAGCAAGACCCGCTTTTTCAATTCTGCCAGCGCAGCGCCGAGGTTGATGGTCGTGGTGGTTTTACCCACCCCACCCTTCTGGTTGGCAATGGCGATGATTTTTGGACCAGATTTAGTACGGTCAAGCGGCACGGGATATCCTTTGAATGAGGAGTATTCGACCATCAGGATCAGTCAAACTGGGCCGTTCTTCAAGGTCAAAGCGCCAGTCTTGGCGGGCTTCTGCAACTTCCTGGTCAACTTGCTTGCCTTTGTGCAAAATAGCCACGCCATTTGGTGCTAAATGGGACGAAATCAAAGGTAAGAGCAGCGGTAATGAGCCCAATGCCCGCGCAGAAACCACATCTGCGTTCAGGCAGGACACATTTTCAATACGGTCGGCGGTGACGGATGCGTTTAAACTCAGCTCTCGAATCGCTGTGCGCAAGAATGTGGCCTTGCGCTGATCACTTTCGATCAGAATAAACCGCGCATTTGGGGCGAATTCCTTGGCCAATACTGCAGCAACAATACCAGGAAAGCCGCCGCCACTGCCGATATCCAGCCATGAATGATAATCTGCTGGCGCGTACTGGTAGATTTGAACGGAGTCGACGACATGACGATCCCAAATATCCACCTGCGCAGCAGCACTGATCAAATTGATCTTGAGCGTCCATTTCAGCACAAGAGCAGTAAACTTCTCAAGGTCCGCCATTGTTTCACGTGAAACATTAAGACCACCGACTACGGCTGTCATGCGCTTAACTACCTGTCTTAGAGAATGCCTGCCGCTTGATCGCGGCAACCAACAGCATAAGTGCCGCAGGCGTCATGCCTTCTATCCGGCCAGCTTGTGCTATTGACGCCGGCCTTGCCTTTTCAAGCTTGATCGTCAGTTCCGACGATAAACCCTTCACGTCGGCGTAGACCAGATCATCAGGAATGATCTGCTGTTCGTCACGTTCCATTGATTGAACGTCACGTTCCTGCCGCGCGATGTAATGTGCATACAGCGCGTCTTTCTTAATCTGATCCCGTGTAGCGGTTGAAATATGCGCTACTTCAGGGACCAGACTGGAAAGCTGGGCAAAATCAAAATCGGCTAACGCAAGTGCATCCAGCGCAGATTTGCGCGGACCATCAACATTCAACTGCGCACCGGTTGCAGCAATATCGCGCGACGATAAGGAAATTTCTGATAAGGTTGCCTTAGCTGCGTTGATTTCATTCATTTTTTTGGAAAAAGAGGCCCATCTGACATCTCTTACGCAGCCAATATCACGACCGCGCACGGTCAGCCGTTGATCCGCATTGTCCGCACGCAGGGACAGCCTGAACTCGGCGCGCGAGGTAAACATGCGGTATGGTTCTGACACGCCACGCGTAATCAGGTCGTCAATCATAACGCCAATGTAAGATTCGCGTCTGCTGAAATGTACTGGTTGCTGGCCCAAGGCAACTGCCGCTGCGTTCAAACCGGCCACAAGGCCCTGTGCTGCTGCCTCTTCATAGCCTGTGGTCCCGTTGATCTGCCCTGCCAGATACAGACCAGGCACGTCGCGTAGTTCAAGCGTTGGTCGCAAAGCACGCGGGTCAACGTAGTCATATTCAATCGCATAGCCCGGTTGCAAAATCACCGCATTTTCAAGGCCATAGATCGAATGAACGTAATCCGCTTGCACCGATTCAGGCAGCGACGTCGAGATACCGTTGGGGTAAACGGTATGGTCATTCACGCCTTCAGGTTCAAGAAATATCTGGTGTGATGTTTTATCTGCAAAGCGCACCACCTTATCTTCGATCGACGGGCAGTAGCGTGGCCCAACACCACCGATATGACCACCATACATGGCAGACCGGTCAAGGTTGCGACGAATGATGTCGTGGGTCTTTTCGTTCGTGTGCGTGATGCCACAATTCACCTGCGGCGCAAAAACGCCGTTTG
>PUNR01000314.1 GCA_003551805.1 Loktanella sp. | reverse complement strand
ACGACATTCAGAAACGGACGCCCGGTCTCTCCGCGCTGGATGTTGTCGACGATGATCTCTGCCGCAGTCTCTGGGCGGGTTGTGGCGGCAATATGAGGCGTGACCGTCACGCCCGGATGCGCCCAGAAAGGGTGATCCACTGGCAAAGGCTCGACCCTGAACACATCAAGCGTGGCGTGGGCGATCTGCCCGCTGTCCAACGCCTGCACCAAGGCCGCGTCATCAATCAGCGGCCCGCGTCCGGGATTAATGATGAACGCACCTTTTGCCAATAGCGCAAGGTGTTCGGCGTTCAGGATATCTTTGGTCTGCGGCGTCTGCGGCAGCAAGGTAATTACGATCTGGGCATCGGTCAGGGCCGTGCGCAGCCCGTCATCGCCATGCAGGCAATGCAGGCCGGGCACGTTTTTCGCGGACCTGCTCCAGCCGGTGACGGCAAAGCCCAGACTGGCTAACGCCTGACCACAAGCTGCACCCAAAGCGCCGATCCCAAGCACCGTCACCGGCCGCTTGGGGGCCAGCGGCGGGCTGATCTGGTCGCGCCAGATACCGTCTTGGCCGTGAATATGGGCATCCATCCCCAGATGATGTCGCAAGGTATGGCCTGTGACCCATTCCACCATGCCCTGTGTCAGGCTGGTGTCGACCAGACGGCACAAGGGCTGGGTCAGTGTGGGATTGTCTACCACCGTTTCTACGCCTGCCCACAAGCTTAAGACCGCTTTGGTCCGCGTATAGGGCGCGAAATCGGTCACGGGGCCGTTGGGGGCAAACACGATGTAATCGGTCTCGGCCGGTGGGTGGTCGCGGGACAGATCAACATCCAGACCGGCCTTTGCAAAGGCGGCGTTCAAAGGTGCCTGATATTCATCCCATGCGCGGGATTTGGCTGAAAACAGAACTTTCAACATTAGCGCGGCCTATGCACATGGGCGCTTTGCACCAGCCCGAAGGCGGCCAGCAGCACGATCATCGCCGATCCGCCAAAACTGACCAATGGCAGCGGAACACCAACGACAGGCAACAACCCTGTGACCATCGCCATGTTCACGGCAAAGAACAAAAAGAACGTCACAGCAACGCCCAGCGTCAGCAAAGACGCAAAGCGGTCCTTGTTCGTCAGCGCAGAGGCGATGCAGAAAATGATAATCAGCGCATAAAGCGCCAATAGCGATATCGCACCGACAAAGCCGAATTCCTCGGCCAGCGTGGTGAAGATGAAATCAGTGTGCTTTTCCGGCAGGAAGTTCAGGCGCGATTGTGTGCCCTGCATAAAACCCCGCCCGGTCCAGCCCCCCGATCCCAGCGCGATCTTGGCCTGTGTGATGTTGTACCCCGCGCCAAGCGGGTCATTGCTTGGGTCGATAAATGTGTCGATCCGGCGGTACTGGTAATCCTGCAAAATCTGCCACGGTGTCCCTCGGCTCTGAAAAACGGCGACCACGGCGCCGACGGCGGCACCGACAACGGTCACGAAATACGCATAATGGACACCGGCCAGAAACATGATCGCGCCGCCGCCCATCAGCAACAGCAAGGCTGTGCCAAGGTCAGGCTGCTGCAACACAAGGGCGACCGGAACAAGGATCACCACCACTGGCACCATCACCCAGAACGGATGCGATTTTTTGTCCAGCGGCAGCCAGTCGTAATAGGCAGCCAGAAACATCACGAGCGTGATCTTGGTTAGCTCTGAGGGTTGCAGGCGCATGAAACCAAGGTCGATCCAGCGCTGCGCGCCCATCCTGACTTCACCGAAAAACTCGACCCCGATCAACAGCATGACCGACCCGCCAAAGGCGACAAACGATACGTTGCGCCAAAACCATATCGGCACCATGGCCACGCCGATCATCACCACCAGCCCGAAGCCAAAGCGTTTCAACTGCGAATCCATCCAGGGATCGACCGACCCGCCCGCCACCGAATACAGCATGACGAAACCGGCACAGGACACCGCGATCAGCAACATGACCAGCGGCCAGTTCATATACAACAGCTTGCTGATCCCGGTTGGGACAGACTTGGTGTTGTAGTCAAGATAGCTCATGCGCGGCCCTGGCTGCGCACGCCCGCAGGAATGCGTTCCGCAATGCGGCGCTGTTGTTCAGCAATCTGGTCGCGCAGGTTGCTTGGATAGGCTTCCAGCGGGGGTGGCCCGCCATATTGCGCCTGCAACAGGATATCGCGTGCAATCGGTGCCGCCGTCGCCGATCCGCCGCCGCCGTGCTCGACCACGACAGACACGGCATAACGCGGGTTTTCCAACGGCGCATAGCCCACGAACAAGGCATGGTCCCGGCGTTCCCACGGCAGGTCTTCGTTCCGGATCACGCCCGATGCGCGTTCTTCCACCGTGATCCTGCGTACTTGGCTGGTACCGGTCTTGCCTGCCATCTTGCGCCCCTCGGCCAGAATGCGCGATCCATATGCCGTGCCGCGGTTTTCATTGACCACAGCGTCCATCGAAGCGCGCACGCGGCGCATGGTGTTTTCATTCAGGTCCAGACGCTCGCCCATTCCGCCGGGTTGCTCGACCCCGTCCACCAGCCGCACAAGGCGCGGCTTGATTTCATGCCCCGTAGCCAAGCGCGCTGTCATCACCGCAAGCTGGATCGGTGAGGTCAGCACATATCCTTGCCCGATCGAGGCGTTGACAGTATCGCCGATCCGCCAGCTTTCGCCGCGTACGGTCGATTTCCATTCTCGGTCAGGCGCGATCCCCGTCGCCACCGCCGACAGCGGCAAGTCATGGCGCACGCCAAGCCCCAGCTTGCGCGCCATTTCCGCGATCTTGTCGATGCCTACGCGCTGGGCGATGTCATAGAAATAAACATCGCAACTTTGCTTCATGGCTTCATGCATATTCATGTTGCCATGTCCGCCGCGCCGCCAGCAATGGAATCTGATGTTGGACACATCGGCATGACCGGGGCAGAATACAGTGTCGTTGGGTGTGATCACGCCAGCTTCGACTGCGGCCATGACCGTGACCATTTTGAAGGTCGATCCGGGCGGATAGGTGCCCTGAATGGCCTTGGCAGCCATCGGGCGGTATTTGTTTTCGTTCAGCGCCCGCCAATCCGCGACAGAAATACCGCGCACGAACATGTTGGGATCAAAAGAAGGTGACGATACTACCGCGCGCAAATCGCCGTTTTCTAGGTCGATCACCACGGCACTGGCGGATTCGCCTTCAAGCCGGGCCTGCACGTAGGATTGCAGCCGCGCATCAATGGTTAGCTGAACGTCCTTGCCGGGGATGCCTTCTTGGCGGTCGAGTTCACGCATGATCCGGCCCGCAGCGCTGATCTCGATCCGGCGGTTGCCGGCTGATCCGCGCAAGTCCTCTTCCAGACGGTTTTCCGCGCCGGTCTTGCCATATTCAAACTTGGGGATCTGCAGCAGGGGATCGGGGTTTTCGATCTGGCTCAGGTCATAGTCACTGACCGGCCCGACGTAGCCCACAACATGCGCCAGATCCTCACCCATCGGGTAAAAACGGCTTAGCCCGACCTCGGCCTGCACGCCGGGCAGGACGGGGGTGTTGAGATTGATCTGCGCCACATCATCCCAAGATACGCGTTCCAGAATAGTTACCGGAACAAAAGGCGCCCGACGGCGCATTTCTTCAATAGCGCGGGTGATGTCTTCAGGGGATATGTCGATAATCTCGCGCAGGCGGGCCATGACTTGTTCAACATCGCCTGCATCTTCACGGACCATGATGACACGGTAATTCTGTTCGTTTGCGGCAATGGCGATCCCATTACGATCAAAGATCATCCCGCGTGCCGGTGGCAGCAAGCGCATGCTGATGCGGTTTTCTTCGGCGAGCATCCGGTACTGGTCGGCCTGTTCGACCTGCATATCGTGCAACCGGTATCCGATGGCGCCCATCACACCCAGCTGCAAGCCACCCAACACCAGCCCGCGCCGCCCGATGACACGGCTGCTTTGAATGATATCTTTGGCGGGGCGTTTCATACCTGCTGTCCAATCTTTCGCATATCGCCGGGTGCCGGATGCGCCACGCCGAACAAAACATAAGCCGCCAACACGACAACGGGGTAGACCAGAATGGTCGCACCCAGCTGCATCATCGTCAGCCCCAAAGGGGCCTGCGGTGTCAGCACGATAGCAAGGACAAACCTGTTCGCCAATGTAATGACAAGCAATCCCAGCATCACAAAGCCCCATTCGGCAAGAAACGGCATGGCGCGCAGGTCGCGGTGGCGGGTGCGGATCGCTTCGGTCAGCAGAATAACCAGGGCCGCCCATAACCCCGGTGGGCGCTGCAACAACAGGTCGGTCATGAAAAACACCGCGGCGACGATATAAACCGGCACATATTCCGGCCTGCGCGCGACCCAGACACACACCAGCGCCAGCAATATGTCAGGCGCAGCCCAAGTTGCAGGGCGCAGGTCTAGCGGGATCAGATGCGCAATCGTAATCACACCGGCTAGCAGCAAAAACACGGCCCGTTTGGCCCAAATGCGTGTGTCTGCGAAATCAGCCATCGACCGAACCGGCATCTGACAATGCGGCAGGGTCGGGGATCGCAGGCCCGAAGAATTCAATCTCTGGCGTCAGCAATCCGCCCGGGTCGCTGATAATCTCGTGTGGTTGGGCGCGCAGAACCCGCAAAAATTCGAGCCGCTGGTAATCTGCAGCAAGTCGCACCCGCAAACGGTTATCCGTGCCAAGCGCGACCTGCCCAACCAGAAGATCGGCAGGAAACACACCGCCATCGCCGGATGACACGACACGGTCTCCGGGGCGCACGACTGCGCGATCTTCCAGAAAATCCAATGGCGGGTTCAGCGTATTGTCACCTGACAGGATCGCCCGCTGTCCAGAAGGCAGGATTGTCACGGGGATGCGGCTGGACGTATCTGTCAGCAATAACACCCTGCTGGTTTCGCGCCCGACACCTGCGATCCGGCCCGCCAGACCGATCCCGTCCATCGTGGGCCAGCCATCAATGATCCCGTCACGCGCCCCGACATTCAGCAGGACCGACTGGCGAAACGGCGACCCGCTGTCAGCCAGCACAACGCCCGTGACAAAAGTCAGCTTGGGATCAAGCCGGACGTTGTTCAGATCTAGCAGTTTGGCGTTTTCCTGTTCCAGCTGCAAAGCCGCTTCGCGCCATGCTTTCATCTGTTGCAGTTCGCGGCGCAGGTCCTGATTTTGGGCGGCAAGCCGCTGGTAACTTTGGAAATCAACCACCAGATTGGCGATACCGTTCACCGGCGCCATGACCCAATCAAAACTGGGCAGCACGCGGTCGATGACGGCGATGCGAAACTTCTCGACGCGCGGGCTGTCGATGCGCCAGACAGCAAAGACACCAAGCAATGCCAAAACCAACACCCCCACCAGCAATCTGCGGACGGGGGCGAAATAGTCTTCGCTGGTTTTGTCGCGTGCCAAGGGGCAAGGATCCTCTGGCCGTGGTTAACTGTCGTAGTCTATCACATGTCGCAGTTGTTTTTCATATTCGAGCGCACGTCCGGTGCCCAAGGCGACACAATTCAGCGACTCGTCTGCAACCGAAATCGCAAGACCGGTCTGTTCGCGCAGCGCCAGATCAAGCTGACCCAACAATGCGCCGCCGCCTGTCAGCATCACGCCGCGATCGACGATATCTGCCGCAAGATCGGGTGGCGTTGCTTCCAGTGCGGTCATCACTGCCTCGCAGATTTGCTGAACAGGTTCTGCCAGCGCCTCGGCGACCTGCGCCTGATTGATCTCGGTTTCCTTGGGAACACCATTAAGCAGGTCACGCCCCCGGATCATCATCGACTGGCCACGGCCGTCGTCAGGCATGCGGGCGGTCCCGATAGAGGTTTTCACACGCTCTGCTGTGGATTCACCGATCAGCAGGTTATGCTGGCGACGCAGATAGTTGATGATCGCCTCGTCCATGCGGTCGCCACCGACGCGGACCGACCGTGCGTAAACAATGTCACCCAAGGACAAAACGGCGACTTCGGTTGTCCCGCCACCGATATCGACGACCATGTTGCCGGTCGGGTCGGTGATCGGCATTCCTGCGCCAATCGCTGCGGCGATAGGTTCAGCGATCAACCCGGCACGACGTGCACCAGCGGACAGGACCGACTGGCGGATGGCACGCTTTTCCACAGGTGTTGCACCATGCGGCACGCAGACGATAATTTTGGGTTTGGAAAATGTGGACCGTTTGTGGACCTTGCGGATGAAATGTTTGATCATTTCTTCGGCGGTATCGAAATCGGCGATGACGCCGTCGCGCATCGGGCGGATCGCCTCGATGCTGCCGGGGGTGCGGCCCAGCATCAGCTTGGCGTCTTCACCGACGGCAAGCACTTTGCGCACGCCGTTCTTTACCTGATAGGCCACCACGGATGGTTCCGACAGGACAATCCCCTTGCCCTTCACATAGACCAGCGTATTCGCCGTGCCCAAATCAATCGCCATATCTGACGAAAAAATACCACCCAAGCCAAACATCCCGTGGCCTTCCTATTTCATTTTCAAGATCGCGCGCCGTGCCGCGGCACTCGGTTGCGGGGTGTTATAAAGATAGTGGGGGGCGGATAGAAGCCCTCGTTTCAGATGCTTTGGCGGCATCGTGCCAGTTATGATTATGCAACATATGTGCTATTAAATTCGTAAAAAGTTGCCAAATAATATCACTTTACCAACATCTCTACGCTTTCCTAATTTTGAGCCCAATCACCGACAGCAAAAAGGCGGCCCGTTTGACGGGGCCGCCTTTGTATCTGGCTGAGTCGCAGATCAGTTGTCTTTGTAGCTTACACCCTTGGTATCATAACCCGGCGAGGAATGTTCACGCCGCACCAACAGCCGGTTGATTGCGTTGATGTAGGCCTTTGCGCTGGCGACGACCGTATCGGTATCGGCGGACTGGCCGGTGGCGATACGCCCTTCCTCTTCCATCCGCACCATGACGGTGGCTTGCGCATCGGTACCTTCGGTGACGGCCTGTACCTGATACAATTGCAACCTTGCGCCATGCGGAAACAGTGCCTTGACCGCGTTAAAGGTCGCGTCGACAGGGCCGTCGCCCGTGGCCGATGTCTTGACATCGGTGCCGTCGATTTCCAGCACCATATCGGCTTCTTGCGGGCCTTCGGTGCCGCAAACAACACGCAGCGATTTGAGCTTCACCCGGTCCTCGCCGCTGTCGTTCTGATAAACGAGCGCCATCAGGTCATCGTCGAACACTTCTTTCTTGCGGTCGGCCAGATCCTTGAAACGCACAAAAACGTCGTTCAACTGGTTATCGGCCAGATCAAACCCCAATTCGGCAAGCTTGGCGCGCAGTGCTGCACGCCCTGAATGTTTACCCAAAGGCAGGCTGGTGCCAGACAGGCCGACATCCTCTGGCCGCATGATCTCGAAGGTTTCGGCGTTCTTGAGCATGCCGTCCTGATGGATGCCGCTTTCATGCGCAAAGGCGTTCTTGCCAACGATGGCTTTGTTGAACTGCACAGCAAAGCCCGAAACAGTGGCGACACGGCGCGAGATGTTCATGATCTTGCGGGTGTCGATCCCCGTCTCATATGGCATGATGTCGCCACGGATCTTCAGGGCCATTACGACTTCTTCAAGTGCGGTATTGCCCGCGCGTTCGCCCAAGCCGTTGATCGTACATTCGATCTGGCGCGCACCGCCGATGACAGCCGCAAGCGAATTGGCCGTCGCCATGCCAAGGTCGTTGTGGCAATGGGTGGCGAAAATCACATCATCCGCGCCGGGGACCGTTGCGATCAATTTGCGGATCAGTTCCGCGCTTTCGGCAGGGGCGGTGTAGCCGACCGTATCGGGGATGTTGATCGTCGTAGCACCCGCCTTGATCGCTATTTCGACAACACGGCAAAGGTAATCCCATTCTGTCCGCGTCGCATCCATCGGCGACCATTGCACGTTGTCACACAGGTTACGCGCATGGGTCACGGTATCGTGGATGCGTTCAGCCATCTGGTCCATATCAAGGTTCGGAATGGCGCGATGCAGCGGTGACGTGCCGATAAAGGTATGAATACGCGGCGAGCCTGCGTGTTTCACCGCCTCCCAGCAGCGGTCGATGTCTTTGTAATTCGCCCGCGCCAGCCCGCAGATCGTGGCGCGCTTGGACCGTTTGGCAATTTCGCTGACCGCGTTGAAATCTCCCTCTGACGCGATGGGAAACCCAGCTTCGATGATATCGACGCCCATGTCGTCCAGCAATTCGGCGATTTCAAGCTTTTCGGCGTGGGTCATCGTCGCGCCCGTGCTTTTTTCGCCGTCGCGCAGGGTTGTGTCGAAAATCAACACTTTGTCTTTTGTCATGATTGTATTCCTTTGATCTTTGGCATTGTCCGGCGCTGTCCCATCCGAGCGGTCGCGCCGACAGGCACGCTCAGGCGCTGCTAAGAAGTAGCAGGGCGGGGGCAGTGCCGAATGTCTGTGCCGGTGTGATCATGCAAGCGACTATACAAATCTTGCGCGCGTTGAAAAGCGCTTAATTGGCACAAAGCGCAGGCAGGGGCTGGTCGCAAACAGCAGACGTCCTAGACTGATCTGCATGGATAATGCTTTGATCATCGGCGCCTCGGGCGGTATAGGCGCGGCAATTGCGCAGGAATTGGAAGGGCGGGGTGTTGCCGTGACCCGTTTGTCGCGCAGCGATGACGGGTTCGACGTGACCGATCCCGCCTCTGTCGATCATCATCTGGACAGATTGGCAGGGCCATTTGATCTGATCTTTGTTGCTGTCGGTATATTGGCCCCGCTGGATGCAGGGCCGGAAAAGGCGCTTTCTGCGATTGACGCGGCGCATATGGCGCAGGTTTTTGCCGTAAACACCATTGGCCCTGCGCTGATCTTGCGGCATGTCCCGCGCCTGTTGTCCAAAGACAAACCAGCGGTAGTAGCAACCCTGTCGGCCCGCGTGGGGTCAATCGGTGACAACACAATCGGCGGTTGGCATTCTTACCGTGCGTCCAAGGCGGCGCTGAACCAGATCATTCGGGGCGCTGCGATCGAACTTGGCCGGTCGCACAAACAGGCCGCTTGCGTCGCCTTGCACCCCGGCACGGTGGAAACACCCTTTACCGCCGACTATGCAGGCCGCCACAAAACCATGCCCGCATCCGACGCTGCCGCGCATCTGCTGGATGTCATCGCAGGACTGACGCCGGCGCAAACCGGTCATTTTTACGATTACGCCGGAAAAGAGGTGGTTTGGTGAGGCTTGTTCTGGTGTTGGGCGATCAATTGTCGCCCAATCTGTCCGCCCTGCGTAAATGCGACAAGGCCAATGACGTCGTCGTCATGGCCGAGGTCGGGGATGAGGCGTCCTATGTGCCGCACCATCCCAAAAAGATTGCCTTTACCTTTGCTGCAATGCGCAAGTTTGCCGATAGCCTGCGCAGGGATGGCTGGCAGGTCGCCTATACAAAGCTGGATGATCCCGACAATGCAGGGTCGATCACTGGCGAATTGATCCGCCGTGCCAGCGAATACGATGCCGCTGGCGTCGTCTACACCGAACCGGGTGAATGGCGGTTGATAAAGGCGCTGGGTGATATGCCGTTGAAAAGCCATTCCTTGCCCGACGACCGCTTTATCGCCAGCCATCAGGATTTTGATGATTGGGCGAACGGCCGCAAACAGCTGCGGATGGAATATTTCTATCGCGACATGCGCCGGAAAACGGGTCTGCTGATGGACGGCGACAAGCCCGAAGGCGGCAAGTGGAATTATGACCACGACAACCGGAAACCTGCTCCCGAAAGTGTGGATTATGCGGGCCCGATGCACTTTACGCCGGACCCGCTGGTAGAAGAGGTGCTGACCCTCGTCGCGGGGCGTTTTGACAACAATTTCGGTGATCTGCATCCGTTCTGGTTTGCGACCGACACCGGACAAGCCCGCCGTCATCTGGCGCATTGGGTCAAAGGT
>PUNR01000224.1 GCA_003551805.1 Loktanella sp. | reverse complement strand
GGCATGACGTCTATGACCGCATCCACAACCCCGAAGGCCATGTCAAAGTCGCCATCGTCGGCAAATACACCCAGTTGGAAGATGCCTATAAGTCGATTGCCGAGGCGCTGACGCATGGCGGCATGGCCAACCGCGTCAAGGTCAAGATCGAATGGGTCGATGCAGAACTCTTCGACCGCGAAGACGCCGCCCCCTATCTGGAAGGGTATCACGCCATTCTGGTCCCCGGCGGCTTTGGCGAACGGGGCACCGAAGGCAAGATCAAGGCGGCGCAATTCGCGCGCGAGAAAAAGATCCCCTATCTGGGGATCTGCCTTGGCATGCAAATGGCCGTGATCGAAGCCGCACGCAACGTCGCAGGCGTCGACCGTGCAGGGTCCGAAGAATTCGACCACGAATCCGGTGCGAAACGTTTTGAACCTGTGGTCTATCACCTGAAAGAATGGGTGCAGGGCAACCACAAAGTCGCGCGCAAAACCGACGACGACAAAGGCGGCACGATGCGGCTGGGCGCCTATACCGCAGCCCTGACAGCAGGGTCACGCGTCGCCGAGATCTATGGCGACACCACGATCGAAGAACGCCACCGCCACCGCTATGAGGTCGATATCAAATACCGCGACGTGCTGGAAACTGCGGGCCTGATGTTCTCGGGGCTGTCGCCAGACGGAAAGCTGCCGGAAATCGTGGAATGGAAAGACCATCCGTGGTTCATCGGCGTGCAGTTCCACCCCGAACTGAAGTCAAAACCCTTCGCGCCGCATCCGCTGTTTGCCGATTTCGTCAAAGCCGCAGTAGAAACGTCGCGTTTGGTCTAAGCTCTAACCAACCATCGCATAAAGCGCCCACAGAAACCAAGTTATTGCTGATCTGGCAGGGCAGCAGCCGCAATTACTGCCTTGACCGGCATCGGGCTGATTGCGTTGCCGACGGGTATTCTGGCGGGTGCGTTTGGCGAGGCCTTGCGCACTATCAAAACATCTGGTGACAAGCTGCCAACGTCGGTTGACTCCACGCTGGAGCCTTAAAACAATTTCCCCCGCGCTGCCTTTTGGCGGCGCAGGGGATGTGGCGCGTCAAGCAGTTTAGAAGCTAAAGCTGACCCGCCGTGTGATGATGATACCTGCGGTCACCTGATCTTTGCTTTGCACAATCGGGCTATCGGCGGCATCGCCCTGCAATTCTTCATAACGGATACGGCCAACCACGCCCCAGTCGGGTGTAACCTGATAGCTTAGGCTGGCGGCCAGCCCTGCGCGGACCAGACCTGCGCCTGCATCATATTGCTCAAAGCTGCTGGCATCGCTTTCAGCCTCGGTCACGCCGAAATAGGTCTGGTTGTAGCCTTCGCTGCCCCACAGGGCGCGCGGGCCGGCGCGCAATTCCCATTGCGTCCCAAGTGGCTGGATGAAATCAAGCCCGAAATCGGCGACAACGCTGTCATGCCCGCCAAACCCGTTGCGCAGATTGGCAAAAGCGTCAAAAGTCGGCGCCTCATAGCGCAGCCCACCGCCCAGTTCTAACGCCGCGTCAATATCGGTCAGGCCCTGCAATTCGCTGTGGTCAGACGCCTTGCGCGGGCTGATGTATCGCAGCGATCCGCCGAAGCTGAACCCGGTCCCCGCGCCACTGCCCAGCGTCAGGCCGTTGAAGTCCAGCTGGTCCAGCGCAAAACTGCCAGTCGGCCCAAGCGAATTGCTGTCAGATCCGAAATAGGACGGTGCTGATTGCACACCCAGACCCACGGTCACGCCAAGCTCGTTGCCCGCTTGCGCAAAAGCCAGTGTCGGGCAGCACAGGGCTGCGATCATCATTCCACGCATGATTTACCTTTCATCGATGCCTATCCCACTGATAAACGACCCAAGCCCAGAGGCAAGTGGCTTGGCACCGTCCTTACACAAGGGTAGGCACGAGACAGCCCAACCAAAGGTTTCGTTTCATGCTGTCCTATCAACACGCCTATCATGCCGGCAATCTGGCCGATGTGCATAAACACAGTCTTTTGGCGTGGATGCTGGATTACCTGACCCGCAAAGACAAAGCCTTGTCCTATCTGGAAACCCATGCTGGCCGCGGGCTTTATGATCTGACAGACGAAGCTGCCGTCAAAACCGGAGAGGCTGCAAAAGGCATCGCCATCGCCGCTGACTGGTTTGCCGCAGATCACCCCTATGCCCGCGTTCTGGCGCGTATCCGTACAAAATACGGCGCGAACGCCTATCCCGGATCGCCCATCGTCGCCGCCGAAAGCCTGCGCCCGATCGACAGTATCCAACTGTCCGAATTGCACCCACAGGAATATGCCGCCCTTGCCACGCATATGGCGCCTTATGGTGGCGTGTTCCGCCAGCGTGACGGGTACGAAATGGCGCTGTCCGTCTGCCCTCCCGAACCCCGGCGCGGGCTGATGCTGGTCGATCCCAGTTTCGAGGTGAAATCAGATTACGACACGATCCCGCCGTTGCTGGCCAAGGTGCATCGCAAGTGGGGCGTGGGGATTCTGGTGCTGTGGTACCCGCTGCTCAGCGATGCGCCGCACCTGCCGATGGTCCGTGCCTTGCGCGATACATTCCCTGACGGCCTGTGTCACGAAGTAGGCTTCCCACCCGCCCGTCCCGGTCACCGGATGGTGGGGTCCGGCCTTTTTGTCGTGAACCCGCCTTACGGTCTGCTGGAAGAGACAAAGCGCCTGTCAGGCTTGTTTGACGCCAAGCTCAAGCAGAATTGATGTTTGTTCTGCACGCAATAGCCCTTATGTAAGCGTCATGTTTGCAGATCTCATCCGGCGCATGACCGCCCCCGCACCACAAATCCTTCCTGATCCCGACGCGCGTCTGGCGCTTGGCGCGTTGCTTGTCCGCATTGCACGCACGAACGGCGATTACGATCCGGCGCAGATTGTCCAAATTGACCATACTTTGATGACCCGCTTTGCCTTGACCGAGGCAGAGGCAGCAGACCTCCGCGCCGATTGCGAAATACTGGAATCAGAGGCCCCTGATACTGTGCGCCTGACCCGCGCGATCAAAAATTCCGTGGAATACGACGACCGCCTTGCCGTGATCGAGGCTTTGTGGCGCGTCGCCTTGGCCGACGGTATCCGTGACGACGCAGAGACCAGCATGATGCGGATGACGACGTCATTGCTGGGTGTGTCGGATCAGGACAGCAACGCGGCACGTTTGCGGGTTGGCCTAGGGTCTGCCTGATCGTAAGGCTTTATCCAAGTAACGCTGGGTCAACTGTCACCAAAGCGTTGCAAACCGTGCAAAAAGCGGGCCTAATCGGTGGCGGAACAAGAAAAGAAGCCGCAACGTGTCCAACACTATCCCTGTGATTGAAATTCGTGACCTGCATAAATCCTATGGGTCGCTGGAAGTTCTCAAAGGTGTCGATATCACCGCCCCCGCTGGCCATGTCGTATCCCTGATCGGGTCTTCGGGGTCGGGCAAGTCAACTTTGCTGCGCTGCGCAAACCTGTTGGAAGACAGCCAACAAGGCGACGTGCTGTTTTGTGGCGAGGCGGTGACCTGGAAAGGCACCGGATTGAACCGCCGCCCCGGCGATCACGCGCAGATGATCCGCATCCGCACGAATCTTTCGATGGTGTTCCAGCAGTTCAACCTTTGGGCGCATATGACGATTCTTCAAAACGTGATGGAAGCGCCTGTCACCGTGCTCAAACGCCCCAAGGCCGAGGTAGAGGCATCAGCCCGCGCCTATCTCGACAAGGTCGGTATCGGCGATAAATGTGACGCTTATCCTGCGCAATTGTCGGGTGGCCAGCAGCAACGCGCCGCGATTGCGCGGGCCTTGTGCATGGAACCCAAGGCGCTGCTGTTTGATGAACCGACCAGCGCACTTGACCCCGAACTGGAACAGGAAGTCATCCGCGTCATCAAGGATCTGGCCGCCGAAGGCCGCACCATGATTATCGTCACGCACGATATGCGGCTGGCTGCCGATGTCAGCGACCACGTCGTGTTCCTGCATCAAGGCGTGATCGAAGAACAGGGCGCGCCTGCGGAACTTTTCGGCAATCCAAAAACCGATCGTCTGCGCGGGTTTCTGTCCGCGACAAGCGCTTAATCATCTAACAGGAGAAACCAGATGAACAAACTGATCCTTACAACTGCAACCGCCGCCCTGCTTGGCAGTGCCGCCATGGCGCAAGATGTGGTCCGTCTGGGGACAGAGGGCGCTTACCCTCCGTACAACTTCATCAACGACGCTGGTGAAGTCGACGGGTTCGAGCGTGAACTGGGCGACGAGTTGTGCCTGCGTGCCGAATTGAACTGCACATGGGTCACCAACGACTGGGACAGCATCATTCCGAACCTCGTGTCCGGCAACTATGATGCCATCATCGCCGGCATGTCGATCACCGAAGAGCGTATGGAAGTCATCGCCTTCTCCGACCCCTACACCCAGCCCGATCCATCCGCGTTTCTGGCCCTTGGTGATGTCGATCTGGAAAACGCTGTGATCGCGGCCCAGACCGGTACTATTCAGGCCAGCTATGTCACCACGATGGAAGGCGCGACCTTGCTGGAATTCTCCACGCCCGACGAATCCATCTCTGCTGTGCGTAGCGGTGAAGCGGACGCCGTTCTGGCTGACAAAGCGTTTCTGGAACCCATCGCCGAAGGTGAAGCCGATCTCGATTTCGTCGGTGAAGACATCCTGATCGGTGGCGGCATCGGCCTTGGCCTGCGTCAGTCCGACACGGAACTGGCAGCAACCTTTAGCGCCGCGATCCAGTCGATGAAGGATGACGGCACCCTGAACGAACTGATCGTAAAATGGCTGCCCGGTTCGGCCACGTTCTAAGCGACACGCGCCCCGGCCAATGTGCCGGGGCACTCCCCCTTTCCCCCATAACGTACCGGTCCCGCCATTTTCAGTTTTTGCACAGATCCCGCGACCCTTGAGCGTTTGCAATGGTTTGCCTGCTATCTGACAACTGGCAGGCATATGCAGATCTATTATGCGGTCGGTACTGTGTTGATGCTGCTGGCACTGACCGCGCCTTTGGCTTTGGGTTTCGGCTTTGCCGCCGCAGCCGCAGCACGGTCTGTCATCGCGCCGTTCCGCTGGTTCGGTAAAACCTATATCGCCGTGGTTCGCGGTGTGCCCGATATCGCGTTTTTCCTGTTCTTCGTGATCGCACTGGATCAGGCCATCGAATATGTCCGCCACCGGATCAAATGCCCCGAATGGGGTGCAAATGTCTGGCAGGGCAATGATTTCGTCGTCTGCGCCGCTGCCAAAATGCCGCTGAACAATTCCCCGCAATGGGTGCATGACACCTACAGCTTTCTGGTCGCCACGCTGACCTTTGCCATCGTGTTCGGCGCTTTTGCTGCCAATGTGCTTTTCGGTGCGATGCGCGCCGTGCCGCGCGGCCAGCTTGAAACAGCCGAAGCCTACGGAATGAGCCAGCGCCAGACATTCTGGCGCGTGCTGGTGCCGCAAATGTGGGTCTTTGCCCTGCCCGGCCTGTCGAATCTGTGGATGGTGCTGATCAAGGCCACACCATTGCTGTTCCTGCTGGGTATTCAGGACATCGTCTATTGGGCGCGCGAACTGGGCGGTGCCGCACAGCCGCGGTTCACGGCCTACCCGCACCCCGACTGGCGGATGTGGTATTTCCTTGCCCTGCTAGTGTTTTACCTTTGCTTTACCAAAGTGTCCGAAGTCGTGCTGGACCGCATCATGGCGCGCCTGACCTACGGACAGGCCACCGCCGCCGGTGAAGCCCAACGCAAGGCCGCAACATGAGCTGTTGGGAAACCATCCTTGATTACGGCCTGCGCAGCCAGGGCATCGGCGAACGCCTGCTGCCGCAACGCGATTTCACGCTTTGCCAGCAGTTCACCCTGATCGGGTCAGGGATGATCTGGAACGTCTATTTCGGGTTTTTCGCTTTGTGTTCGGGCTTCTTCCTTGCCACTGCCGTGGCCGTAGGCAAGGCGTCGCAAAACCGGATCCTGCGCAAAACATCTGCGTGGTTTATATTCATCTTCCGCGGCTCGCCTTTGTTCATCCAGTTCTTCTTTGCCTATTTCCTGTTTCTCAGCCTCAAATCCGTCTCACCCTTCTTTGACCCGTTCACATCGGCCTGGGCCGGTGCGCTGGTGGTCCTGTTCCTGAACACCGCCGCCTATTCGGGCGAGATTTTCTACGGCGCGCTGCAATCCATCCCCAAAGGCGATCTTGAGGCCGCTGATGCTTACGGCTTGTCCGGCTGGGCACGGTTCCGGCGGATTACATGGCCCACGATGCTGCGGCTGGCATGGCCCGCCTACACGAACGAGGCAATTTTCCTGTTTCACGCCACCACGCTGGTGTTCTTTTCCGGCTTTCCGGCGATCCAGCAACGGGGCGATGCGCTGTATTACGCGCGCTATTTTGCAGACAAGACGTTCAACCCGTTCGTGCCCTACCCGATCCTTGCAGGGTACTTCATTCTGCTGACGCTTTTGATTATTGGCATTTTCGGGCTGGTCAATAACCGGCTGAACCGCCATCTTCCGCAAAACGTGCGCGCAAAGCTGCGTTTCAAACCACAGGTAATCAGATGAGCTGGATCGACGATCGCCCCGAAGTGCGCAATGTGCGTTGTGGGGCTGCTGACCTGAACGGTCAGGCACGGGGCAAGCGTGTGCCACGCAAATTCGCAGCCAAGCTGGAAGAAGAAGGCACAAGGTTTCCTTTTTCGATCCTCAACCTCGATATCTGGGGCGAAGATGTCGAAGACAGCCCGCTGGTGTTCGAGGCAGGCGACCCCGACGGCGTGCTGATGCCGACCGAACGTGGCTATGTCCCGATGCCGTGGCTGAACAGTCCGTCAGCCCTGTTGCCGATGTGGATGTTTCACGAAGATGGCACACCCTTTGCCGGTGATCCCCGTCAGGCGCTGGCGCGGGTGGTAGAACGCTATAAGGCACGCGGGCTAACGCCTGTGGTTGCCACCGAAATGGAATTCTATCTGGTCGATGACAGCGGCGACGGTATCCGCCAGCCACGCTCGCCCCGGTCGGGTAAGCGCCGCCCCGGTGCAGAAATCCTGTCGCTGCGTGCGCTTGATGCGTTCGATATGTTCTTTAACGATCTGTACGACGCCTGCGACGCGATGAATATCCCCGCCGAAGCCGCCATTTCCGAAGTCGGCATGGGCCAGTTCGAAATCAACCTAGAACATGTCCCCGATGCGCTGAAAGCAGCAGATGACGCGTGGCTGTTCAAGATGCTGGTGCGCGGTCTGGCCCGTAACCACGGCATGGCCGCCAGTTTCATGGCGAAACCTTACGAAGAATATGCCGGCAGCGGTTTGCACACGCATTTTTCCGTGGTCGATGCCGATGGCAAAAACCTGATGGCAAACGACACGTTCGAAGGCACGCCGCTGCTGCACAACGCGATTGCGGGCTGTCTGAAGGGTATTCCCGATCTGGCGCTGATATTTGCGCCGCACGGCAATTCCTACGACCGTCTGGTCCCTGAAAGCCATGCACCGACAGGCGTCTGCTGGGCCTATGACAACCGCACCGCATCGGTGCGCGTGCCAGGCGGCAGTTTCAAGGCGCGGCGTGTCGAACACCGTGTCGCGGGCGGAGACGTGAACCCTTATCTGTTCCTTGCTGCCGTGCTTGGGTCCGCGCTGATCGGGATCGAGGATAACCTGACACCGCCCAAACCGATTTCCGGCAACGCCTATGATCAGGATCTGGCACAGATCCCCGACACGTGGGCCGCAGCCATCGACGCGTTCGAACATAGCCCGCTGGCGCGACGCATCTTCGATCCGACGCTGGTCGAAAATCTGGTGATGACCAAACGGCAGGAATTGCATTATTTTGCAGAACTGTCCGAAGAAGAACAGCTGGAGCTTTACCTCGACACCGTGTGACGGTCCCCGCTTGCGGCCATAAGATTGGCAGGTTAGCTTGGCGG
The DNA here is from genome assembly GCA_003551805.1 of Loktanella sp. Taxonomy (GTDB): domain Bacteria; phylum Pseudomonadota; class Alphaproteobacteria; order Rhodobacterales; family Rhodobacteraceae; genus Yoonia. The sequence continues at coordinate 2,042 of PUNR01000224.1, read as the reverse complement.
TGAAATCCAACATATGGTGAAATGATGAAAATCGGCATCCTGCAAACAGGGCACGCGCCGGACGAATTGCGACCGACCACTGGCGATTTTGCGGATCTGTTCCAGCGGTTGCTAGGCGGCAACGGTTTCGACTTTGTCGTCTACAACGTCGTCGACATGGAGTTCCCGCAAAGTGTCAGCGATTGTGACGGCTGGCTGATCACGGGGTCGAAACATGGCGCCTATGAAGATCACCCGTTCATCCCCCCGCTAGAGGCGCTGATCCGCGATATCTATGCCGCCGACATCCCGCTGGTCGGCATCTGTTTCGGCCATCAGATCATCGCGCAGGCGCTGGGCGGCAAGGTCGAAAAATTCACCGGCGGCTGGGCTGTCGGGCGGCAGACCTACCAGATCAACGGCCATGATTACGCGCTGAACGCTTGGCATCAGGATCAGGTCACAATACGCCCCGATACCGCGACGCTGGCCGGAACCAATGATTTCTGCACCAATGCCGCCTTGGTCTATGGCAACCGGATTTTCACCGTGCAGCCGCATCCAGAATTTGACACGCCCGTCATTGACGGTCTGCTGAAATATCGCGGCCCCGGCAATGTGCCCGACGCACAGTTGGCGCAGGTGCGTGATGATCTGGACAAACCGGTGGACAGTGACCGCCTTGCCGCGCAAATCGCGCGGTTCTTCAAAGAAAGAGAGCTGGCATGAGCTGGACTAGCAAAATACCCGCCGCCGCAAGCGCCTATCTTGAGGCGAACCGCCTTGACGAGGTCGAATGCGTTATCGCCGACCTGCCCGGTATCGCGCGCGGTAAGGCTGTGCCTGCGGGCAAATGGGAAAAGCAGACCCATTTCCACCTGCCCAATTCGATCTTCTTTCAGACGATCACCGGTGAATGGGGTGAAGCATCCGGCCCCGACGGTTTTCTTGAACCAGACATGATCCTGAAACCGGACCTTTCAACAACGACCGCCGCCCCTTGGGCCGCCGATGGCACGTTGCAGGTGATCCACGACGCCTATGATCAAAAGGGCAATCCTGTCCCGTTTTCCCCGCGCAATGTGTTGCGCCGTGTCGTCGACCTCTACAAGGCGGAAGGCTGGACACCCGTCGTCGCCCCCGAAATGGAATTCTATCTCGTGGGCCGCAACATCGACCCCGCCAAAGCGATCGAGCCGATGATGGGCCGCACCGGCCGCCCTGCTGCCGGACGGCAGGCCTATTCGATGTCGGCGGTGGATGATTACGGCCCCGTCATTGACGATATCTACGAATTTGCCGAAATTCAGGGCTTTGAAATTGACGGCATCGCGCAGGAAGGCGGCGCAGGCCAGCTGGAAATCAACCTGCGCCACGGTAACCCCATCAAGCTTGCGGATGAGGTGTTTTTCTTCAAACGCCTGATCCGTGAAGCGGCCTTGCGGCATGATTGCTTTGCTACCTTCATGGCCAAACCGATCGAGGGTGAACCCGGATCAGCGATGCATGTCCACCATTCAGTACTGGACAGCAAAGGCCGCAATATCTTTACCGGTCCGGGTGGCGGCGAAACCGATGCGTTTTTCCACTTTATCGGCGGCTTGCAGGAACATATGCCCAGCGCCATCGCCGTGATCGCACCCTATGTGAACAGCTATCGCCGGTATGTGCCGGATTCTGCCGCCCCTGTGAACCTTGAATGGGGCCGCGATAACCGCACGACGGGCATCCGGATTCCCGTCTCTGACCCCGGTGCGCGGCGGATCGAAAACCGCCTGCCGGGGATGGATTGCAACCCCTACCTTTGCATCGCCGCTTCGCTGGCTTGTGGGTATCTGGGGCTGAAGAATGAAACCCGTCCTGATAAACGCTGGGTCGGCGAAGCCTACGATTCCGATTCAGAAATTGCAGGCTCTTTGTCAGACGCGCTTGACCTGTTTGACGGGGCCAAGGAATTGCGCGCCGTTCTGGGTGAAGATTTCGCGCGGGTCTATTCCATCGTCAAACGTTTGGAATATAAAGAATTCCTGCAAGTTATCAGCCCGTGGGAACGCGAACATTTG
>PUNR01000069.1 GCA_003551805.1 Loktanella sp. | reverse complement strand
GCTGCTTCGCGCGCCGGATCGGACGGGGGCAGGGCGTGTTCGGCTTTGAGCCGGCCCACGGCCTGTGTGTGTTTGAAACGCTCGCCCAAAGTATAGACAAGGATCGCATCCAGCCGGTCGATGCTGGCGCGGTGACCTTTGAGGATTTCGGCGGCGCGGGTGGTGGTGTCAGACATGCGCTTGTTCCTTCGGGTGGCGATAGACCAAAGTATCGGCGGCAGGGCCGGTCGCGGGTGTGTCCAGCACTGCGCCCAGTTTTTCGGCAAGCCGGATCGAGCGGGTGTTGCCAGGTGCGATATAGCTGACGACGGTGTCCCAGCCCAAGACGTTGAACGCATGATCCACCGCAGCCTTTGCCGCTTCGGTCGCGATGCCGGTGCCTTCGACCGCATCTGACAGGATCATCCAGCCGATTTCGGTTTCGGGCCAGTCAGGCGGCGTCCACGGGCCGACAAGGCCAAGGGCGGTGTCATCGTCCTGACGGGTGACAGCCCACATGCCGTAACCAAAAATGTCCCAGTGACCCAGTTCGGATGCGAATGTGCGCCACGCCTTGCCCAGATCCTTATGCCCGCCAAAGGCGGTGGACCGGTCCGACATCATGAAATCATGAAAGGCAGGCCAGTCATCCGCCGTGGGGCGGCGCAAGGTCAGCCGGTCGGTATTCAGGTTTTGGCAAACCTGAAGCCTCCGGCGGGGATATTTAAGCTCTGACGATGTCATTTCTTTTTGCCAAAACCTGACAGGCCCGGTGGCAGCCCCATGCCGCCGCCCAAGCCCGGCAGGCCGCCGGGCATCTTGCCTTGCAGCGCTTTGGCGGCTTCGGCCATCGCCTTGGGGTCGTTCATGTCGGGCATGCCCTCTGGGGCGCCGCCTTTGCCGAACATGCCTTTGATGGCCTGTTTCAGCATCCCGCCTTTGCCCATCTTTTTCATCATATCGGCCATCTGGCGGTGCTGTTTGACCAGTTTGTTCAGTTCCGACACTTCCAAACCTGCGCCTTTGGCGATCCGTTTCTTGCGCGAGGCGGCCAGCAAATCGGGGTTGGCGCGTTCTTTCTTGGTCATCGAATTGATCAGCGCGATCTGGCGTTTCAGAATGCTATCGTCCATGCCCGATGCGGCCATCTGTTTGCCCATCTTGGCGGCACCGGGCATCATGCCCATCATGCCTTCCATGCCGCCCATTTTGAGCATCTGTTCCAGCTGCATCTTGAGGTCGTTCATATTGAACCGGCCCTGCTGGAACCGTTTCATCATGCGTGCGGCCTGTTCAGCCTCGATGTTTTCCTGCGCCTTTTCGACCAAAGCGACGATATCGCCCATGCCGAGGATGCGGCCCGCGATGCGCGAAGGCTCGAACGTTTCGATGGCGTCCATCTTTTCGCCAAGGCCGACAAAGCGGATCGGCTTGCCGGTGATCGCGCGCATCGACAGGGCGGCACCGCCGCGCCCGTCGCCGTCCATACGCGTCAGGACCACGCCGGTCACGCCGATCTTGTCGTCGAATTCCTGTGCGACGTTCACCGCGTCCTGACCTGTCAGGCCATCGACGACCAGCAAGGTTTCGCGCGGATTGGCGATATCGCGCACAGCAGCGGCCTGTGCGATCAGTTCGGCGTCAATATGCAACCGGCCTGCGGTATCAAGCATATAAACGTCATAGCCGCCCATCGCAGCCTGCACCTTGGCGCGTTTGGCAATCTGGACAGGGGTTTCGCCCTTGACGATGGGCAAGGTGTCGACGCCGATCTGCATACCCAGAATGGCCAGCTGTTCCATCGCTGCAGGGCGGTTTGTGTCGAGCGATGCCATCAGCACCTTTTTGCCCTCGCGTTCTTTCAAACGCTTGGCGAGTTTGGCAGTGGTCGTGGTTTTACCGGACCCCTGCAAACCGACCATCAGGATCGGTGCAGGCGGGTTGTCGATTTTCAGCGCGCCGGGATCTTCGTCACCGGTCAGGACGCGCTGCAATTCGTCATGCACGATCTTGACGACCTGCTGGCCCGGCGTGATGGATTTGGTGACGGCCTGACCTGTGGCCTTGGCCTGCACTGCCGCTACGAAATCACGCGCGACGGGCAGGGACACGTCGGCCTCTAACAAGGCGATGCGGACTTCGCGCAGGGCGGTTTTGACATCATCCTCGGACAGCGCACCTTGCTTGGTCAGCTTGTCGAAAACACCTGACAGGCGTTCGGATAGATTTTCAAACATAGGCGCGGGCCCTTTTGTCGTTGCGGGTGGCCGCCAAACAGGAAGGCCCCCGTGGGCGCAACGCGCTGACGGAGGGCGATCCCCACCAAGCGGGGACCGGACAGCAGATGCAATCCGGAATTAGGGCTCACTTATTGTGTGAAATGCCCTGAGTCAACTGTCCTATCTGATCGCGATAGTGATAGGCGACGGTCCCGGTCCCTGCCATCAACAACACCATATGTAAATATGGTGGGCCGACCCAGATCAGCAAGGCAGACAGGCCGACGATCATTGTGCCAAGCAAAAGCAACCCTGCGACTCCCTCGAATCCGCGCCGCCAAAGCAATGCAGCGCCCAGCACCTCGATCGAGCCGGTGACGTAGCGGGGAAACTGGCCGAACCCGATCGCGTCGTAAATTGCCACATCGGTGCTGTAACCGGTCAGCTTGCGCAGGCCGAAATACAGGAAGGCGAGGGTCAGGGCGATGCGCAGTGCGGTTATTTTTGTCATATCTGGGAAATAGATCGCTGGCGGCGCAATCAAGGGGGGCGGACGTGAATTCCCCTTGCACAAATGAACGGATTGGCAGAGGTTTCGTCGCAATCGTTTGTCAGCGCACGGAAAGCATCATGGACAATTGGGATGAAATCCGCACTGCGTTTCAAGTGGCGCGCAAAGGCACCGTGAGCGGGGCGGCAGAGGTGCTAGGCGTGCATCATGCTACCGTGATCCGCCATATCGACGCGCTGGAACAACGGCTTGGCGTCAAGCTGTTCCAGCGCCATGCGCGGGGCTATACCGCGACCGAAGCGGGTCAGGATCTGTTGCAGGTCGCCCAGGCCACTGATGACCAGTTCACGCAACTCGCGGGCCGTATCAAGGGGCAGGGCGAAGGCGTGTCAGGCGATCTGGTGATCACCTCTGTCGATCTTTTGTCGCAATGGCTGACGCCTGTGATGGTGGCGTTTCAGGATGCTTACCCCGAGGTCCGGATCAGATATCGCAGCGGCGTGCGCGTCTTCCGTCTGGAATATGGCGAGGCGCATGTGGCGATCCGGGCGGGCAACATGCCTGAAGAACCCGATAACGTGGTGCAGCCTTTGGTGTCGCAGCGGATCGCGCTGGTCGCGTCATCTGCTTATGTCGCGCGGCACGGCCTGCCCGACGGCATTGATGATCTGCGCAACCACCGTTTTGTCACCAGCGACGACGACACATCGCGCGCCCCGTTCGAGCGCTGGCTACGTGCAAAACTGCCCGAAGATTGCCTGACCTACCGCGCCACCGATTTGCGCAACATGCATGATGCGATCAAGGCGGGTGCCGGGATCGGTTTCGTCATGGAGCAGGAATACGAGGCCGATCCGGACCTGACCGAAGTCATTCCCAGTATGGATGAATGGACCGCACCCCTGTGGCTGGTGACCCATGTCGACCTGCACCGCACGACCAAAGTGCAGGCATTCCTGCGGTTCCTGAAAGATCACCTCAAAGAGGTCGGCAGGTCCTGATCCAGTTCGCGGTTCAGAAACGCCTCGAACGCATCCAGATCAATCGCGCCCATCTGGCCGAACCCCTGCATCCAGACCGATGCCGCGCGCAGGGCGTCGGGTTCCAGTTTGCACCATTTCACCCGACCGCGTTTTTCCTGTGAAATCAGACCGGCGGCTGTCAGCACGCCCAGATGTTTGGAAATCGCGGCCAGCGACATGGCGAAAGGGTCGGCCACATCGGTCACGGCCATATCGTCTTCCAGCAGCATCGACAGGATCGCGCGGCGGGTCGGGTCCGCAAGGGCGGCAAAGATAATGTCGAGTGATGGGGCCATACATCGGATTAGGCCGGAACTTAATAAAACGTCAACCAATTGGTTGAATATCAATATCGGGCCGGAACGCCGGCTTACGGCACTCTTACCGCTTCTTATTTCAAAAAATACTCAATAAAAACAGTATTTTAAATGAATTGCGTCGCAACTTGACTCTGTGCTGGGTGCGCCCTAAACCCACGTCAACCTTCCGGGGGGACCAGACCAATGCCAGAGCCGCAAGACGCAGACCGCCTCAAGGCGCTCGAAGCGAAGATCGCGGCGCTCAAAACGCCGGCAGGGGTCAAGGACCATTCGGAGGAACATTATTCTCAGGCGCAACTTGCCTGGCGGATGGTGGTAGAGCTTGTGGCCGGTCTCGGGATTGGCTTTGGCATCGGATACGGGTTGGACCATCTGTTTGGGACCATGCCGATATTTCTGGTGCTGTTTATAATTTTGGGCCTCGTGGCCGGTGTGCAGACGATGATGCGCTCGGCGGCAGAGGTTCAGGTCAAGCAGCAACGCGCTGCGGCAGAAAAGGGTGACGCAAGTGGCGATTGAAGAACAATCCGGAACTGGTCTGGTCTTTCATCCATTGGACCAGTTCATCGTAAAGCCTGCTTTCGGTGATGGCGTCGTCAACTGGTACACGATCACCAATGTGACTGTCTGGATGGGCATCACGCTGCTCTGCATCTTTGCGCTGTTCGTTCTGGGTAGCCGTGGCCGTGCCATCATCCCGTCGCGCACGCAGTCGGTCGTCGAAATGCTGTATGGCTTCATCTACAAGATGATCGAAGACATCAGCGGCAAGGACGCCACACGTTATTTCCCATATGTGATGACGCTGTTCTTGTTCATCCTGTTTGCAAACTATCTTGCGCTGATCCCGATGTCCTATAGCCCGACATCCATGATCGCGGTCACAGCGACCTTGGGTTTTGGTGCATTCATCGCCATCACGATCCTTGGTTTCGTCAAGAACGGCATGTCATTTCTCAGCCTGTTCTGGGTGTCTGCTGCACCTTTGGCACTGCGCCCCGTTATCGCGCTGATCGAGATTATTTCTTACTTCGTGCGCCCCGTCAGCCTGTCCATTCGTCTGGTCGGCAACATCGCGGCAGGCCACGTTGTTCTGAAGGTGTTCGCAGGTTTCGCGGCGGTCACACTGGCCAGTCCTGCCGCCGTGCTGGGCATCGTCGCCATCTATGGGCTCGAGGTGCTGGTTGCCGGCATTCAGGCCTATGTCTTCACGATCCTGATCTGTGTCTATCTTAAAGACGCACTTCACCCGCATCACTAACACCGGACGGGTGATATCACCTGTCCTTCTACTCAACTTCCAATCGTAAGGAGAATTCACATGGAAGGCGAACTCGCACATCTCGGGGCTGGTCTGGCTGCATTCGGTTCAGGCTTTGCTGCACTCGGCGTCGGTAACGTGGCTGGCAGCTATCTGTCGGGCGCATTGCGCAACCCATCCGCTGCGGCTGGTCAAACAGCCACATTGTTCATCGGTCTGGCATTCGCAGAAGCTTTGGGGATCTTCTCGTTCCTCGCAGCACTTCTGCTGATGTTCGCAGTCTAAGAACAAACCCATATCCTTACGACCGACCGGCGCAGTGATCTGCGCCGGTCGGTGAAATTTCAAGGTGTTCGGGGGCCAGCATGGAAACAGAAACAACTCAAGTCGCAGGTGTTTGCGTTGATGCCGGGGGTTATGCCCTTGGGATGCCGCAGCTTTGCGCAGATTGGATGCCAAACCAGATTTTCTGGCTGGTCATCACGCTTATCGCTATTTTCTTCGTGCTGTCGCGCATCGCGCTGCCCCGTATCGGCGCAGTTCTGGCCGAACGGTCCGGCACGATTACCAATGACATCGCTGCTGCCGAAGACTTCAAAAACAAAGCCGCCGCAGCAGAAGCTGCTTACGAGCAAGCACTGGCTGATGCCCGGACCGAGGCGCAGGCGATCATCGCCAAAGCCAAAGCCGAAATTCAGGCCGAGCTTGACGTAGAACTGGCCAAGGCTGATGCGGCAATCGCTGCCAAGACCGCCGAAAGCGAAGCAGCAATTGCTGAGATCCGCGACAATTCGGTCAAGAACATCACTGCTGTCGCCAAGGACACTGCCAAAGAACTGGTGCTGGCCATGGGTGGCTCTGCTGATGCCAAGACCATCACCGCTGCGGTCAACGCGCGGATGAAAGGATAAATCATGCGAGCTTATGTAACTGCTGCCGCGTTGACACTTGCTGCATCGCCTGCGATGGCGGCGGGGGACTATCCTTTCTTTTCGCTGCGTAACACCGACTTTGTCGTCAGCATTGCCTTTGTCATCTTCATCGGCATTCTGATCTATTACAAAGTCCCTGCACTGGTTGGTGGTCTGCTGGACAAACGCGCCGCGACGATCAGCGCCGAACTGGCCGAAGCACGTGCGTTGCGCGAAGAAGCCCAAAACCTGCTGGCCACCTACGAGCGCCAGCAAAAAGACGTTCAGGCGCAAGCTGACCGTATCGTCGCCTCTGCCAAGCAAGAAGCGAATGCTGCGGCTGCTGCGGCAAAAGAAGATATCGCCAAGTCGATCACCCGCCGCCTGACCGCCGCAGAAGAGCAGATCACATCTGCACAGACCGCTGCCGTCAAAGAGGTGCGTGATCAGGCCGTGATGATCGCCGTCGCTGTTGCCAAAGACGTTCTGGCCAAACAGATGGATGCGGCATCCGCCAATTCCCTGATCGACGATTCAATCAATGTCGTTGCGGATAAAATGCACTAACGTCCGCGACACATCGTTATTGGTAAAGGCCCGGACGCTGCAAAGCATCCGGGCCTTTCTAATTCTCAGCGGCGCATTTCATGGTCGAACCGCTTTTGTGCAAAAACTTCGTGCCGTTCGGATTTCTGCTGGTCTAGCAACGCCGTTTCCACATAGTTCAGATGCGCCACCACAGCCGCGCGTGCAGCCGCCGGATCGCGCGCTTGCAGGCCATTGTTTATCTGGCGGTGCTGATCCAGCAGGGCATCGCGGGTCGTACGCTGCTTGAACATGATCGACCGATTGTAGAATACGCCTTCGCGCAGCAGATCATACATCGACCGCATCATATGCAGCATGATAATGTTGTGGCTGGCCTCGATAATGGACAGGTGGAAATCCGCGTCCAGGCTGGCTTCTTCGGCAGGGTTCCGTTTCTGGTGGGCCGCTTCCATTTTGCGGAACACAGCATCAATCACTTTCAGATCGGTGTCGCTGCCCAGACGGGCGGCGCGTTCAGCGGCAAGCCCTTCCATGTCGCGCCTGAAGCTGATGTAGTCGAACACCGCCTCGTCATGCGAGCCGAACAGCGTGACAAGCGCTGGTGAAAACGCTGACCCCAGCACATCTGCAACAAAGACACCTGCACCGGCCCGCGCGGTGAGCAGACCGCGGTCCTGCAAGTCTGCCAGTGCTTCGCGCAGGGACGGGCGTGAAACATCCATCCGTTCACTGAGTTCACGTTCTGACGGAAGACGTTCGCCTGCGCGCAATATGCCACGCAAAATCAGCCCCTCAATCTGGCGGATGACGCCGTGGGATAGTTTTTCCTGCATTATCGGTTCAAAGGGCATGGTGCCGACCTTTTACTATTGGCCATTTAACTTGACCACATATCCAGCCTTGCAATCAAAAGAAAAGGGGCCGCATGACTGCGACCCCTTCTTTGGTGATCTAAGTGGTAGATCAGTTTGGTGTGATAACGATCTCGACCCGGCGGTTTTGCTGACGGCCCTGCGCTGTGGCATTGGACGCGACAGGCTGGTTCAGACCGGCACCGATTGCACGGACGCGGGCAGGCGATACGCCACCGCTGCGCAGGACGTTGGCGACAGCCATCGCGCGACGTTCGGACAGGTCCTGGTTGAACGCGGCGGAACCGACGTTATCGGTGTGGCCGATCACGTTGACGGTCGAGTTGGGGTAGTTGTTCAGCGATTGTGCAACGATCAGCAGATCGTTCTGCGACTGAGCGCCGACCTGTGTGCTGTTGGTTGCGAACAGCAGGTCCTGCGACAGAACGACGACAAGGTTGTTGCCGTTGTTCGACACGCCTACGTCGCTGCGCAACGCGCGGCGCAGTTCTTCGGCCTGACGGTCCATGCTGTTGCCGATACCGGCACCAACGCCTGCACCCAGTGCAGCGCCGACCAATGCAGCACGGTTCCGTTCACGCACAGTACCGTCGCCGCCGACCAGCGCACCAGCAGCGGCACCGCCCAATGCGCCGATCACGGCACCTTGACGCGTGTTTTCGCTTTGGTTCGGGGCGCCCGGGTCACAGGCAGCAACAAGGATCAGCGACGACGCAGCAATCGCAAGCGGGATTTTGGAAAAGATCATGACAGTTATTCCATTCTTTTGGACGCGCAGAATTGCGCAAATCAGACAGTGCACTTATGGCAAAAACCGACGTGTTATCCAATAACGCAGATACACCAAAAAGGTTCCAGAAAATTATTCGGCCCCTGTCGTGGCATCGGCGCGCGCAGATTCCCACGCTAGCATGGCCCGTTTGACTGGCAATCCCCAATGATATCCGCCCAAAGCACCCGATTTTCGCAAGGCCCGGTGACAGGGAATCAGCCAGCCCACAGGGTTGCGCCCGACGGCGGTGCCGACCGCGCGCACGGCTTTGGGGTTGCCGATGGCCTGCGCGATTTCGCCATAAGTGGTCACATGGCCCGAAGGGATCGTCAAAAGCGCCTCCCAGACTTTCAGTTGGAAGGGGGCGCCGATCATATGCAAGCGGGTTTCGCCTTTCATGCCTAGTGCGGCTTCGGCCCAAACGCGCAATGCGTCGGGATTTTCGGCAAACTCTGCCTGCGGCCAACGGCGGCGCAGGTCGTGCATGGTCGCGGCTTCGCCTGCCTCTGCGGCGAAGGCCAAACCGCAGATCCCGCGATCCGTGCCCATGACCAGCGCGGGACCAAAGGCGCTGTCGAACCAGCCCCAGAAAATACGCAAGCCAGCGCCTGCGCGGGCATAGTCACCGGGGCTCATCGCTTCCCAGCGCAGGAACAGGTCGTGCAGGCGACCGCTACCTGACAGCCCGATGGCATGCGCGGTTTCCAGCGTTGTGAAACGGTCGCGCAACAGGCTGCGCGCGTGATCAAGCCGCAGATATTGTTGATAGCGTTTGGGCGACACGCCGACCCACGCGGAAAAGACCCGCTGGAAATGCGCCGGGCTCATCTGCATCTCGGCGGCAAGGGTGGCAAGCGGCAGCGACGGGTCATCAGACGCATCGATAATCGCGATGGCGCGGCGCATGACCTGATAATGATATGATTGTGTTGGGTCCATGCAGTGCAACCTAACTTGCACCTGCGGCATCTGCGACCCGAATATTGCGCAACTGGCGCTTGCCGCGCCTGTGATGGCGTTGCATATGAAGGCAATGGCAAAGCAGCTTGATTATCACACGATCCGCGACATTTTTGCGCGCTTTCAGGCAGTCGCCCCTGAGCCCAAAGGCGAGCTTGAGCATGTCAATGTCTACACACTGGTCGTGGCGGTAGCGCTTTCTGCGCAAGCCACCGATGCGGGCGTGAACAAGGCGACGCGCGGTCTGTTTGCTGTCGCCGATACGCCGCAAAAGATGCTGGCACTGGGGCTCGACGGGGTCACAGACCACATCAAGACCATCGGCCTGTTCCGTCAGAAGGCGAAGAACATCATGAAAATGAGCCAGATTCTGGTCGATGATTTCGGCGGTGAGGTCCCCAATTCCCGCGCGGCGCTGCAATCGCTTCCGGGTGTGGGGCGCAAGACAGCCAATGTGGTGCTGAATATGTGGTGGGGGCAGCCGGCACAGGCCGTCGACACGCATATTTTCCGCTTTGGCAACCGCAGCGGCGTGGCTCCGGGCAAGGATGTGGATCAGGTCGAACGCGCGATCGAGGATCACATTCCCGCCGATTTCCAATTGCACGCGCATCACTGGATGATCCTGCACGGGCGCTATGTCTGTGTGGCGCGCAAAACCAAATGCGGCGTCTGTCT
>PUNR01000140.1 GCA_003551805.1 Loktanella sp. | reverse complement strand
ATCTATTTCATGCCGGTCGTCGTTTCCATCGTGGTTGTGTCGCTGCTCTGGCGGTTCATCTATTCGCCGGACGGGGGGCTATTGAACAACCTTCTGTCGGCCCTGAGCTTTGGCGTGTTCGAGCCGGTGAACTGGCTGGGCAACCCCGATACGGCGCTGCCCGCGATCATGGGCATGTCGATCTGGCAGGCGGTGGGATTTCATATGGTGATCTGGCTGTCGGGCCTGCAAACCATCAGCCCCACCCTTTATGAGGCCGCCGAGATCGAGGGCGCGTCCAAATGGCAGACCTTTCGCTATGTCACATGGCCGGGCCTGCGCCATACGGCGGTGCTGGTGCTGATCGTGATCACGATGCAAGCCTTTGCCCTTTTCGCCCAGATCGACGTGATGACGCGCGGTGGACCTTTGGACAGCACCCAGACGCTGGTCTTTCAGGCGGTCGAGCGTGGCTATGGCAAGCAGGATATTTCCGGCGGCGCCACGATCAGCGTCGTGCTGTTCCTGATCGTGCTGAGTATTTCGCTGGTACAACGCTGGCTGACCCGAGAAAGGACCTGACCATGGCTGTGATTTCCCCCGACAACCACGGCCTGCGGCTGGCCACGCGTTATGCGGTGCTGATCCTGATTGCAGTGATCTTCATTTTCCCGCTGGTCTTTATGGTGATGTCCAGCCTCAAGCCTGACCAGCAATTGCTGGCCGATACATCCAGTTTGCGGGCCTTTCTGCCAGTGGGTGATGTCAGTTTCGACAATTACGCCAAAGCGTTCCAGCGCGCCCCGATTGGTCTGTTCGTGTTCAATTCGGTGCTGGTCACGGGGCTGACGGTGCTGTTGTGCCTGCTGGTCTGTTCCACCGCCGGCTTCGCCTTTGTCTATCTGAACTGGCGCGGGCGCGATCTGATCCTGTCGGTGATCCTTGCCACGCTGATCGTCCCGTTTGAAACCATCGCGATCCCGTTGCTGTTGCTGGTCTCGAAACTGCCATGGATCGGCTGGGACGGGCTGACCTATGGCTGGTTGAACAGCTACCGTGTGCAGATCATCCCATGGGTCGCCGATGCGCTGACGATTTTCCTGTTCGTGCAGTATTTCAAAGGGCTGCCCCGCGAATTGATTGAGGCCGCCCGCGTCGAAGGCGCAAGCTGGTTCCAGATCTACTGGCGCGTGGTGATGCCGCTGTCCGGCCCGGTGCTGGCGACGGCGGCGATCCTGAAATTCCTCGTGATGTATAACCAGTATCTCTGGCCGCTGATCGTGGTCCAGCAGGAACAATACCGGCCGGTGATGGTCGGCCTGCAATATTTCTTTCAACTCAATATCGCGTGGGGCGAAGTCATGGCCTATCTGACCATGATCACCGTGCCGGTGCTGGCCTTTTATCTGGCCTTGCAGCGGGCGTTCATCGCTTCCATCGCCTCAACCGGTGTAAAAGGATAGACCGATGGTGCTTTCACTCGACAAACAATGGATCTGGGACAGTTGGTATGCGCATGACGGCGACAAATGGCATGTCTTTTTCCTCAAGGCTGACAAATCGCTAATCAACCCCGATCTGCGCCATTTCAATGTGACCCAAGGCCATGCGGTCAGTGACGATCTGGTCAATTGGGACCATCTGGGCACCTGCCTGACCCCGTCCGAAGGCCCCGCATGGGATGATTTCACCACATGGACCGGATCAGTGGTGCGCGACGAGGCGGGCCTGTGGCATCTGTTTTACACCGGCACGTCCAAGGCGGATGAGGGGCTGTATCAACGCATTGGCCACGCCACATCCGATGATCTGCATAATTGGCAGCGGGTGGGTGACGGGCTGTGCCTTGATCTGACCGGACCGGGCGCTGTGGCCTATGAGGCGGATCATGCCGTGGGTTTCTGGCATGACCGCGCGATGCGCGACCCTTGGGTCATGCGCGACCCTGACGGGGACGGCTGGCTGATGTATTTCACCGCCCGCGCCCCCGATGTGGCCGAACCCAATGCAGGCGGGGCCATCGGTTTTGCCACCTCGCCCGATCTGATGAATTGGACCCTGCAAGAACCGGTCTTTGTGGGCGGTTATGGCCAGTTGGAGGTTCCACAGGTCTTTGCAGTGGGCGACCGCTGGTATTGCCTATTCTGCACCGCCGCCGAGCATTTTTCAGCCGCAGAGGCCGAAACGATCCCCACAGGCCCTGTCACCGGTACGCATTACCTGATGGCCGACAATCCGCGCGGGCCGTGGCGTATTGCCCCCGGGCCATTTCTGGACGGTGCCTTGCCCTGCAAGCGCTATGCGGCGCGGATCGTGGAAACCGATGATGGATTGCGGATCATGGGATTTGCCGACCGTGGCGAGGATGGTCAGTTTCAGGGGCTTATCATGGACCCCGATCCGGTCGATGTGCTGCCCGATGGCCGCCTGATCGTGCGCCAGAAATCTTTGGCGGCGGAGTAGATCATGGCTGATGTCTCTCTTAAGGACCTGCGTAAATCCTATGGTGCGGTAGATGTGATCAAGGGCGTGGATATTGACGTCAAAGACGGCGAATTCTGCGTCTTTGTCGGCCCTTCAGGTTGTGGCAAATCCACCCTGCTGCGGATGATCGCGGGACTGGAGGACATAACGGACGGCACGCTGTCGATCGGTGGGCGCGTGGTCAATGATGTCACGCCCAAGGACCGCGGTGTTGGCATGGTGTTCCAGTCCTATGCGATCTTTCCGCATATGACGGTGCGCGAAAACATCGCCTTTGGTCTGACCATCGCCCGCACTTCCAAAGCGGAAAAGGATGCCAAGGTGCAGGATGCCGCGCGGATCTTGCAGATGGAACATCTGTTGGACAGGCGGCCTAGCCAGCTTTCGGGCGGGCAGCGCCAGCGTGTCGCGATCGGGCGCGCCATTGTGCGGCAACCCAATGTGTTCTTGTTCGACGAACCTTTGTCCAATCTGGACGCGGCCCTGCGCATGGATATGCGGATGGAGATCGGCAAACTGCACCGCCAGTTGGGTGCGACAATGATCTATGTCACCCATGATCAGGTCGAGGCGATGACATTGGCGGATAAAATTGTGGTGCTGAAAGACGGTGTCGTCATGCAGATGGGCGCACCGATGGATTTGTACCACAACCCGGCCAATCTGTTTGTCGCAGGGTTTCTGGGGGCGCCGTCAATGAACTTTCTGACAGTCGATGTGCTCGACGTGCAGGGCGATCAGGCGCGCGTCGCCCATCCCGCGCTTGAACCTGTCGTGCTGCATACCAAAGGTCGCGCCATCACAGCAGGGACCAAAGCCGTCATGGGCCTGCGCCCGCAGTATCTGACGGCGACCGGCACCGGTGACGGTCTGATCGAAGGTAAGGTCGTCGTCGCCGAACGGCTGGGCAGCGAAACGGTGGCTGATCTGGTGTTGCGTGACGGCACGAACCTGATCGCCACATTTTCCGAAGATCGCGTCTTTCCGCCCGATCAGGTGGTGACGTTGCGATTTGACCCAGCGCAGGCGCATCTTTTCCCGCATGATGCCTGATGCTGCCTAGGGACCACATTCGGGCTGAACGCGACCGCGACCTCAGCAACAGCTGTTAATGTTTCGTTCATTTCTGGTTCGGACATGTTTCAGATTGACCGCCTATGTCTGTGTCAGCCGGGCGGATAATCCGCAGGTAGCACTTTAGGAGACATCAACATGAAAAAGCTCGTTCCCGTTTTTGCAGCCCTGTCGCTTGGCGCCGTCGCGGCAGGCCCTGCTTTTGCCGTAACAGCCACCAAGGTCGACACCACGATCACCCAGGCAGAGGTCGAGGCCGCGCAAGTGGCTTGGGGTGAGGCATTGGTTCAGATTTCAAATGACTACGCCGAAGGTGGCATTGATCTCGCCCGCGAGACTGCAGAAGCGATCATCGCGGCGGCCTATGGTTATGATCTTGGTCCGGTGCTGTTCAAACCTACGTTGACAGAAAACCCGCAGACTTTCCGCACGTCTGCCGAAGGTGCGCTGGCGTATTTTGTTGGTCACGATGATGCGTTTCCGAATGACAGTGGCTTTGCCATCAAGGGCTGGACAGATGTCGACATCGAAAACGCGGCGATCTTTATCAGCGGTGACACTGCGATCACCATGGGCAATGTGCATATCACCAATGCCGACGGATCGGTGACCACGGTGGACAAGACTTGGGGCTTTGCACGTGACGCCGAAGGCGCGCTGCGCATCGTGCTGCACCATTCATCTTTGCCATTCACAGACAGCTGATAGATCAGTCGTCGGATCCCGCCCCGATGTCAGGGGCGGGATTGCGTAATGCGGTAACCCAGACCGCGCACGTTCAGGATAGTGACCGAACTGTCGAGCTTTTGCAGTTTGCGGCGCAACCGGCTGATATAGACATCGACGATATTGGTCAGCGGATCGCGGCTGGTTTGCCAGACGCGCGACAAAATACGTTCGCGACTGACGGTTTTGCCTTCTGCGGCAAGAAGCAATTCGATCAAAGACAGTTCAAGCAGGGTCAGTGGGACTTCCTGATCCTTGGCGCGCAGGCCCGGCAGATCACGGTCAAGCGCGATCATCCCGATTGACGATGCCTTTTCTTGCTGGGGCTGTTTTGCCCGGCGCATCAGAGCCTCGATCCGGGCAAGCAGTTCGTCGAATTCAAAAGGTTTGGGCAGGTAATCATCCGCCCCGCGGCGTAAACCGTCCACACGGTCGCTGGTTTCGCCCATCGCGCTTAGCATCAGAATTGGCAGTTGAACGCCCCGTTGGCGCAGCATCTGGCACAGGGTCAGCCCATCAAGTTCTGGCAGCATGATGTCCAGTATCATGACACCCGCTGTGCCAGCTTGGGCGCAGTCCTTGGCAAAAACCTCGGCGGCGGCAAGCCCGAGGCGGCCATTCTTGACCCATTGAACGCTATAGCCTTCTGCCTGCAAGCCGCGCACCAGAAAATCTGCAACCCGTGCTTCGTCTTCGACCAACAAGATTTCCATTGCGGTATTCCTATTCTGACAGCGGCAGTCGCAGGGTGGCTGTGGTGCCCTGCGTTTTTCCGGCACTGTGGATGGTTATCGTGCCGCCAAGTGCGTGGGCCAGCTGACGCGCGATGGCAAGACCAAGCCCCAAACCTTCGGGTCTGTGCGCACGGGCAGCTTGGGCACGCCAGCCCCGATCCCAGACTGCCGGGATGTCGAGGACGTCGATGCCGATGCCATGATCTATCACGCTGATCGACAGGCTTTGGTCTTGATCGACCGCGCAGGCCAATGTGACGGTGCCTGTTTCATGCGAATAGCGGATTGCATTGTCGAGCAGGCAGACAAGCACCTGATGCAGCCTGTCGGGATCAGTGGTCAGTGTGATATCTGTTACCTTGGCCGGACCCGCGACCGTGACCTGTTTGATCGCGCCAAGGCTTTGGGCTGTGTCCAGCGCCCTGCTGATGACCGATGGCAATGCCACATTCTGCAACGCCAAGGGTATCTGCGCGGCGGGGTTGCGCACCACCTCTATCAGATCCTCGATCAGACCGCCCATTTGGCGCGCGACCGTGACGATGCGTTCCAAAGTATCGCGGTAAAACGCGCTGTCTTTTTCTTTTGCGCGCAAGGCGACCTGTGCTTCGCCTTGCAGCACAGTAACTGGTGTGCGCAATTCATGTCCTATATCGGCCAGCAATTGTTTGCGCGCCGCATCCGTGGCCGACAGATCATCCAGCGCTGCACGCAACTCTGTCGTTCGGGCGGCCACTGTATTTTCAAGATGCAGACGCTGTTCGGTGGCGCGCGTGCGTGCGTCTTTCACTTCGCTGGCCATTGCGTTCAATTGTTGCGCCAGCGTCGAAAATTCGGCATCGCGAAAATCGGCCAGACGGTAAGAAAAATCACCTGACTGATAGGCTTGCACCCCTTTGCTTAGTTTGCGCAGCGGGGTGCGCAGACGTTTGGACAGAATGACAGCCAACAACACAGTCAGGATGCTGACAAAGGCACCTGCAGATAAGAACAATTGTCGTGCTGCCGTCAGGCTTTCATCCGCGCGCGCACGTTCCTGCGCGAGCAAGACAGCCTCTTGCCGGCGTGCGGCTGACAGCGCGTCTGTCAGGGAAAGACCGTCAATCTGTTCATACTCCGCATCAATCTCTGCAAGGTCGGCCAGATCAGGCTGGTCAAGTGCAAGGCGCTGTGCGGTTTCGCTTTCAAGCTTTGCGATAACGTCCTGCAACAGATTCAACAGCGCCTCTCGTTCCTGATGTTCCTGCAATGATTTTTGACGCTGCTGATCCAGTTCGATGGCTTGCCGGGTTTTGTCGGCAATGGCTGCGGCCTGATTTTCCATTTCACCGAGTATCAGGCGCCTTTCGTCTGACGCGTCACCGCCGGAAATATCCTGCTCGTAACTCCAGATGCGAAGCTGTGCCTTGGAAAGGTCAAAACTGGTCAGTGCGGAATAGATATCGCTGGCAATGCGCCCGCGTTCGACACGGTAGGACGATTCAATCGACAGCTGCCAGCCAAGCCATGCAAAGACGACCGCGGGCAGCCCGACGCAGAATAAGGATAAATGCAGCCATGCAACGTAACTTTTCACAGACTCGCCCAGAGTTGATTGCCCAAACCTATCGACCCCACGCTAGACTATGTGATCACCAATGACAGCGACAAAGGGTGCTGGACCTTCGTTTTCAAAGGCAAACCGGCAGACCATTGGCCTGCGAAGATGTCGGGCTCACTTGTCAGTCTATTTGTTTGTTGCTACGTTCCTATCACAACCGTTGGGGTGCCCTTTGCAGGGCTGAGAGGCGAAAGCCAACCCATCGAACCTGATCCGGATCATACCGGCGGAGGGAACGGTGAGCACGAAAAGCATCGTGCATTGCGTCCGTATTCTTGCGCCGATACCAACAGCAAGGAGCGGACATTGGTCCCAATAGCTTTGACGATAGCAGGGTCTGACTCGGGCGGTGGCGCTGGTATTCAGGCTGATATCAAGACGTTTTCAGCGCTGGGCGTTTATGGTGCAAGCGTCATCACGGCGCTGACGGCGCAGAACACGCGCGCCGTCACAATGGTCGAGGCTGCCAGCCCCGCGATGATCGCTGCACAGATGGCGGCGGTGTTCGACGATCTGGATATCCGCGCGGTCAAGCTTGGTATGTTGGGCGGGCCGGATGCGATCATGACCGTGGCACAGGGGCTTGCCGGCCATGCGCTGCCCGTTATTCTGGATCCCGTGATGGTGGCAAAGTCTGGTGACAGGCTTCTGCCCCATGACGCGTTGGCGGCCTTGCGCAGCCAGCTTTTGCCAATCGCTACACTGCTGACCCCGAACCTGCCCGAGGCTGCCGACCTGCTGGATTGTGCACCTGCGCAGGATGAAACCGAAATGACCCGTCAGGGCCAAGCCTTGCTTGAGCTGGGTCCGCAGGCCGTGCTGATGAAAGGCGGGCATGCGGGGGGCGTCGATTGCGTCGATCTGCTGATCACCGAAAGGGGGATTACCCGCCTGACCGCACCGCGCCTTATCACGGGCAATACCCATGGCACGGGCTGCACGTTGTCAGCCGCGATTGCAGCGGGGATGGCGAAGGGCATGTCGCTTGAACAAGCCGTCACCCGCGCACACCGCTATCTGCAAGGTGCGATTGCGGCGGCGGACGGGCTAGGCGTCGGGTCTGGTCACGGGCCGGTGCATCATTTTCACAAGGCATGGATCAATGACTGACGTCACCATCATTGGCGCAGGGGTTGCGGGGCTTTGTGCCGCCTTCACGCTTTGCAAGGCGGGCTTGAAGGTGCGTCTGATCGACCGCAACGGTGCGCCGGGGCCGCATGGGTGTTCATGGTGGGCAGGCGGTATGCTTGCCCCGTTTTGCGAAGGGGCGGTGGCCGAACCTGCCGTTGTGGCACATGGCCAAACCGCTGTGCCTTTCTGGGCCGGGGTGACGGATGTAACCTACCGCGGATCGCTTGTGATAGCATTGCAGCGGGATCGGGGCGAACTTGACCGCTTTGCCCGCCGCACGGCGGGCCATTGCAAGGTGGATGACATTGCTGCGTTGGAGCCAGACCTTGCCCAACACAAAAATGCACTGTTTTTCGAAGACGAGGCGCATCTGGACCCGCGCAACGCGCTGTCTGATCTGGTCGCTGCACTTGCTGGACGCGGCGTTCACATCGAACAGGCTGAGGTACGCCCTGACAATCTTGATGGTCCGGTGATCGATACACGCGGCATGGCGGCAAACTTGTCGGGCCTGCGCGGTGTGCGGGGCGAAATGGTGGTATTGCGCGCGCCGGACATCACGTTGTCGCGCCCTGTGCGCCTGCTGCATCCGCGTCACCCGCTTTATATTGTGCCGCGCGCTGGTGGTGTTTTCATGCTGGGTGCGACCCAACTGGAAAGCAGTGAAAGGCGCGGCATTTCCGCCCGTGCCGTGCTTGAACTGCTTAGCGCGGCCTACGCGCTTGATCCGCGCTTTGCAGAGGCAGAGCTGCTGGAAACCGGTGCCGACTTGCGCCCGGCCTATCCCGACAATCTGCCGCGTGTGACCGTCCGTGGTCGTGTGCTGCATCTGAACGGGTTGTTCCGACACGGCTATCTGTTGGCACCCGCACTGGCAGCGCAGGCGGCAGATTATCTGACCAAAGGCATCAAGGGGGATCTGGTCCATGAAGATTGAACTGAATGGCGAAGCCCGCGACGTGACAGGGCCCACGCTGGCCGATGCGCTGACAGAGCTTGGCTGGGGCGTGGCACGCGTTGCGACAGCAGTGAACGGCAATTTTGTGCCAAAGACCGTGCGGGCACAGACCCCGTTGAAAGACGGGGACCGGCTGGAAGTGCTGGCACCCATGCAAGGGGGTTAAGGCAGATGCGCGATTTTTATGGCATCACACTCGATATCCCGCTGATGCTGGGGACGGCGCAATACCCGTCACCTGCGGTGATGGAATCGGCGTTTCGGCAATCCGGGGCGTCGGTCGCGACAGTTTCGCTGCGGCGCGAGGGCGGGCAGGGGCAGGGCTTTTGGGATATCATCCGCGGGCTTGGGGTGCATATCCTGCCCAACACGGCCGGCTGCTACAGCGCGCGCGAAGCGATCACGACAGCACATATGGCGCGCGAATTGTTCGACACGAACTGGATCAAGCTGGAGGTCATCGGTCATGCCGATACCTTGCAGCCCGACCCGTTCGGTCTGCTTGAAGCGACCGAGGCGCTGGCCGCTGACGGGTTCGACGTGTTCCCCTACACGACCGAAGATCAGGTTCTGGCGGCCCGTCTGCTGGATGCGGGTGCCAAGGTGCTGATGCCATGGGGCGCGCCCATTGGGTCAGGGCTGGGGCTGAACAACCGCTACGGGTTGAAAACCCTGCGCGCGGCTTTTCCCGATGTGCCGATGGTCATTGATGCAGGGTTGGGCCTGCCCAGCCATGCCGCGGACGCGCTTGAAATGGGCTTTGACGCGGTGCTTTTGAACACCGCCGTTGCGCAGGCCGGTGATCCGGTGGCGATGGCGCGAGGCTTCGCGCTGGCGGTGCAGGCAGGCGCGCTGGCGCGTCAGGCTGACCCGATGGCACCGCGCGACATGGCTGTCCCCTCTACCCCTGTTGTTGGAAAGGCTTGGCTATGAATCTGCCCCGTTTCTACCCGATTTTCGATAATGTCGCATGGCTGGAACGCATGCTGCCCTTGGGCGTAAAACTGGTACAGCTCCGCATCAAGGACCGCCCGCCAGCGGCGCTGCGCGCGGATATCCGCGCCGGCCTTGCGCTTGCGCAGGCGCATGGTGCGACGTTGGTGATCAACGATCACTGGCAAATCGCCATCGAGGAAGGCGCGCAATGGCTGCATCTGGGTCAGGAAGATCTCGACACCGCCGATCTGCTCGCCATCCGCCGCGCGGGTCTAAAGCTGGGATTGTCCACGCATGACCACGCAGAACTTGACCGCGCGATGGCGCTGTCGCCGGATTATATCGCGCTTGGGCCGGTCTATCCGACGATCCTGAAGAAAATGAAATGGCACCAGCAGGGCCTTGACCGCGTCAGCGAATGGAAAAAGCTGGTAGGGCACATTCCGCTTTGCGCTATTGGCGGGATGACCGTGGAACGCGCTGAAGGGGCGTT
>PUNR01000152.1 GCA_003551805.1 Loktanella sp. | reverse complement strand
TTGTATGGTGGCGCCGGAAATGACGTGTTAGTTGGGGGCTCTGGCCATGACATATTGTATGGCGGGCCTGGCGATGATGTGTTGATGGGCGGGCTAGGCGATGACATCCTGATTGGCGGACCGGGGGCTGATGTGCTGTTCGGCGGGCCTGGCAACGACATATTGATCGACCGTGACGATCTGGATCGCGATTATCTGAATGGCGGGGCGGGCGATGATTACCTATCTGGCGGACCGGGCGATGTGCTGAACGGCGGCACAGGTGCCGATACTTTCAATCTGCGCCTTGGTATGTATGTCTATATCGAAGATTTCGACCCTGCCGAAGATATCCTAGAGATTGAACATAGCGGCGACCAGCCCGTCCTGACGACAGAGCAGTCAAGGGACGGTACTATGCTAATGGCAAATGGTGAACTGATCGCCAAGCTGACGAACTTTGCGCAGCCGGATTTGCAGGCAGTCACCTATCTGCGCGTATAAAACGCTTTTCTTTTGGGCCATTTCCCCTTATGCGCAGCCATCCGCGCGGGAATCTTTCGCGGGCGGCACCTCCACGGGCCTTGCTGGACGACATCCCGGCTTGCGCCATTCACCCTTTAGACAAGGAGACCCCGATGTCGATTACTGCTGAAGACAAAACACGGATCATGAAAGAATTCGCAACCAAAGAAGGCGACACCGGTTCGCCCGAAGTGCAAGTTGCGATCCTGTCCAGCCGCATCGCGACCCTGACAGAGCATTTCAAGACCCACAAAAAAGACAACCATGGCCGCCGTGGTCTGCTGAAAATGGTCGCCCTGCGCCGCAAGTTGCTGGATTACACTAAATCCAAAGACGAAGCCCGCTACCAGAGCCTGATCCAGCGCCTGGGCCTGCGCCGGTAATTCGCGACCTTTGGTTCGAACATGGAAACGCTCGTCCCTTTGGGGCGGGCGTTTTTGGTTTATGGAGCAGGCAAGTTGAAATCTGCCGCCACCGGATAATGATCCGTCGGCCATTCACCGTCGAATTGTTCGCGCAAAACGAACGGTCCGCCAACAAGCTGCGGGCCACCGACATAGCCGATGTGATCAATGGCACCAAACAGGTTCAGCCCGCGATTGAAATGAAAGGTTGATCCTTGAACTGGTGCATATTCTACCCCCAGATCGCCCAGTAACTGCAAAATCGGCGACCCCAGTCGGGCGTTGAAATCCCCCATAACGAATAAGGCTTCACCATCCTCAATCCAAGGCGCAATCCGGTTTGCAACCAAAGCGACAGATTGCTGCCGGTTTGACAGGCTGGCGTAGTCAGTGTGCAGGTTCACCACACGAAAGACCGCGCCAGTGTCGCGGTCACGAAACTGCGCCCAGGATGCAAAGGCCGGAAAAGATCCGTTGAAAGTCCGCGCATAGATCACTTCAGGCGTGTCGGAAAAGAAGAACCAGCCTTGATCGACCGCCTCCAACCTGTCGGTGCGATACAGGATCGGCTGCGTCGATGGAAACTGATCCACCGGCCCAACTGCCGCGGCAGCATAACCTGAATTATTGTCCAGCAACCAATCCAGCGTCAGGTTCACGCGGCCTTGTGACCCGCCTCCAAAGCTTTCCATTTCCTGAAACGCCATCACATCGGCATCGACTGTCTTGAACGCCTGATCCAGCGGGCCCTTGCGCCGGTCCCAATCCGCAACGGACCATGGACCGGTAGCGCGCCCCAGAACGATATAATGCACGTTATAGCTGGCAAGCCGCAGCATCTGCGGGGCAGCATCCGGGACAGGGTCACTGCCGGAATTACGCACCTGCTGGCAGCCGACAATCGTGATTAGCACAAGGATTAGCCCGGCTATGCCTTTGAACAGTTTTTTAGCATATTCCGCCCAATCTGCGCCTTATACGGGGTGAAACCTAGCGCCTCTTCCCAAACAGGCCAATATCCGGTAAGGCCCCTTTTATCTTTGAGAAGCCCGGCGCCCGCATCCCAGCGCCGATACAAAGAAGATACAGGGATGAGGGGGAATACGCCCCCTACGCAAAATGGGCTGCGGCCCGACTAGGAAACGATGATGTTTAACGAAGTGAAAAAATCAATGCAGTGGGGCGAAGAGACGCTCACACTCGAAACCGGCAAGGTTGCCCGTCAGGCTGACGGGTCGGTCATTGCAACGCTGGGTGAAACCAGCGTCATGGCCAACGTGACCTTTGCAAAGGCACAAAAGCCCGGGCAGGACTTCTTCCCGCTGACCGTGCATTACCAAGAGAAATATTACGCCGCCGGCAAAGTGCCTGGTGGCTTTTTCAAGCGCGAAGCGCGTCCCACCGAAAAAGAGACGCTGACATCCCGCCTGATTGACCGCCCGATCCGCCCTCTGTTCGTCCCCGGCTTCAAGAACGAAGTGCTGGTGATGTGTACCGTGCTGAGCTTTGATGGCGTCAACGACCCCGACATGATTGCAATGATCGCGGCGTCGGCTGCGCTGACGATTTCGGGTGCACCGTTCATGGGGCCAATCGGCGCCTGCCGCGTGGGTTTTGTGGATGGCGAATACATCCTTAACCCCGAACTGGACGACATGCACAACCTGCGCATGAAGCCTGAACAGCGCCTTGATCTGGTTGTCGCCGGCACCAAAGACGCTGTGATGATGGTCGAATCCGAAGCCTACGAGCTGACCGAAGAAGAAATGCTGGGCGCGGTGACATTCGCGCATGAGCAGATCCAGCCGGTCATCGACCTGATCATCGATCTGGCCGAAGCATCTGCCAAAGAGCCCTTCGATTTCCAGCCAGAGGATTATTCGGAGCTTTACGCCGCCGTCAAATCCGCAGGCGAAGACAAGATGCGCGCTGCATATGCGATCACAGACAAGCAGGAACGCACTGGTGCGGTGTCCGCTGCCAAGGCCGATATCATTGCGGCCCTGACCGAAGACCAGCAAGCTGACAGCAACCTTGGCCCTGCGCTGAAAAAGCTGGAATCTGCCGTTCTTCGCGGTGACGTTGTCAAGCATGGCCGCCGCATTGATGGTCGTGCACTGGACCAGATCCGCCCGATCGTTTCGGAAACCGGCATCCTGCCACGGACCCACGGTTCGGCCTTGTTCACACGCGGCGAAACCCAAGGCTTGGTCGTGACCACGCTGGGCACCGGCGACGACGAACAGATGATCGACTCGCTGACCGGCATGTATAAGACGAACTTCATGCTGCATTACAACTTCCCCCCCTATTCGGTGGGCGAGGTTGGCCGCGTTTCTGGCCCGGGTCGTCGCGAAATCGGCCATGGTAAACTGGCTTGGCGTGCGTTGCAGGCTGTTTTGCCTGCGCCAACAGATTTCCCTTACACGATCCGCATCGTGTCAGAGATCACTGAATCCAACGGTTCATCCTCGATGGCGTCGGTTTGCGGTGGTTCGCTGTCCATGATGGACGCTGGCGTTCCGCTTAAGGCCCCTGTTGCCGGTGTGGCCATGGGTCTGGTGATGGAAGATGACGGTTCCTACGCCGTGCTGTCCGATATCTTGGGTGACGAAGACCACCTAGGCGATATGGATTTCAAGGTTGCGGGTACCGAAAACGGGATCACCTCGCTTCAGATGGATATCAAGATCGCAGGCATCACGCCCGAGATCATGAAGAAAGCTCTGGAACAGGCCAAGGCCGGTCGTCTGCACATCCTGAACGAGATGGGCAAAGCCCTGACCGGCGCGCAGGAATTCAGCGTCCACGCGCCCAAGATCGAAACCATGCAGATCCCTGTCGACAAGATCCGTGAAGTGATCGGGTCCGGCGGCAAGGTCATCCGCGAAATCGTTGAAACATCTGGTGCCAAGGTCGACATCAACGACGATGGCGTGATCAAGCTGGCATCGAACGACGCCGACGCGATCAAGCGCGCCTATGACATGATCTATTCGATCGTGGCAGAACCAGAAGAAAACAAGATTTACAAAGGTACTGTGGTCAAGCTGGTTGATTTCGGCGCTTTCGTGAACTTCTTTGGCAAGCGTGACGGTCTGGTCCATGTGTCCCAGATTGAGAACAAGCGCCTGAACCATCCGTCGGATGTGCTGAAAGAAGGTCAGGAAGTCTGGGTCAAACTGCTGGGCTTTGACGATCGCGGCAAGGTCCGTCTGGCGATGAAGATGGTCGATCAGGCCACCGGTCAGGAACTGGCCAAAGAAGAACCGGCAGAGGAATAACCCCTGCCTTCAGCGGCTGATCCTACGGGACCAGCCCACCAGACACCCGGCCCTTGTGGTCGGGTGTTTGCGTTTGGGGTGTTGTGCAGAAACGACATTAGTTGACGAAGTACATTTTCGACAAAGTGCGGTAGTGCACATTCCCGTGATAATTCCTTAGGTTGTTTTTAGTGACTTATCGTCACCGAAATTTACAAAGGAAATTGATATGAGTTTGAAGAACGTGTTGGCGTCGCTGATCGCTTGCTCCGCTGCTGCAACGGTGCAAGCGCAAGATTTTAGCGATGTTTCAGTGGGTGTAGGTGTTTCAACCTTCGGTGCCAACCTTGAAGCAGCTTACCGGGTAGACCCGCAGTTTGGCGTTCGCGGTGCGCTAATGGGTGGCATCAGTGCCGACTTCGACGAAACTGACGATGAAGGTGTCACAGCCAGCGGCGATTTTGATTTGGGCGGCGCTGCCGTGCTAGTCGATTACTATCCGACAGGCGGTGCTTGGCGCTTGTCCGGTGGTCTGTTCTTTTCCAACACCCAATTGTCCGCGACGGGATCGGTTGAGCTTGAGGAAGGCGGAACAGAAGACGTTTCTTTGAACGCCGAATTTGCAAACAAAGTGTCCCCAATGGTCACTGCTGGTTATGAATATGGCTTTGGTCAGGGGTGGTCATTCAACTCTGAAATCGGGTTGGTGTTTACTGGCGGTATCGATCTGACGTTCACTGCCACCGATCCAGGTGCACAAGACGAGATTGACAACGACCCAGAGGTACGGTCGGCGATCAGCGACGCCAGCGATATCTTCGCTTACCCGTATTTGTCATTTGGCGTCTCGTACCGCTTCTGATTACGATAATGTGGGCTGCCTTTAGTGGCGGCCCATTTGCCATCAACGCTATGTCATTGACATACGGCAGCAAAATCAAAAATCTATCGAACTTTTCATGCGTATCAGCGTGGTTAGGGCGTCGATACGATGTCACCCGCTGCGCACGACACATGCCCCACTGTCACGCCGTCACCGCAATGCGCCTTCAAATCCCAGTTGTCGGTATTACCTTAGGTTGGTCAGGCACCTGTGGCACCGCGACTTGCGCTGTGGCAGGGCAGATGCCACACCTTTGCCAAAGTGCAGGAGAAATAACATGATTGAACAACGCAATTTCTATATCAACGGCGAATGGGTTGGTCCGACCAAACCCTGCGACCACGACGTGATAAACCCATCAACCGAAGAAGTTTGCGCAGTTATTTCGCTGGGCGATCATGCCGACACCAATGCGGCTGTCGCTGCTGCGAAAGACGCGCTGCCCGAATGGTCCGCGACCGCCCCTGCAAAGCGCGCCGAATATGTCAAAGGCATCCTTGCCCAATACGAGGCACGTGCCGAAGAAATGGCGCAGGCGATCAGTTTGGAAATGGGCGCGCCGATTGATCTGGCGCGCAAGGAACAGGCCCCTTGCCTGCCGTGGCACACGGAGAACTTTCTGACTGCGTTTGAAGAAATTGAATGGATCAGACCGCTTGGCCCGCACGCACCGGATACCATGATCGCGATGGAACCGATTGGCGTGGTTGGCCTGATCACGCCTTGGAACTGGCCGATGAATCAGGTGACGCTGAAGGTGATCCCTGCCTTGCTGGCAGGTTGCACCATCGTGCTGAAACCATCCGAAGAAG
The DNA here is from genome assembly GCA_003551805.1 of Loktanella sp. Lineage (GTDB taxonomy): Bacteria > Pseudomonadota > Alphaproteobacteria > Rhodobacterales > Rhodobacteraceae > Yoonia. The sequence continues at coordinate 4,264 of PUNR01000152.1, read as the reverse complement.
CGCCGCTGTCGTCGCTGCTGTTTGCAGAGTTTGTCCATGATGCAGGCGTGCCTGCTGGCGTGTTCAACCTTGTGAACGGTGACGGCATGGGCGTTGGCAGCCAGCTGTCACGCCACGAAGACGTCGAGATGATCAGCTTTACCGGGTCCACCCGTGCGGGCAAGGCAATCTCGCTTGCTGCGGCAGAAACGCTTAAGCGGGTGACGCTGGAACTGGGCGGCAAAGGCGCCAACGTGATCTTTGCCGATGCAGATGAAAAAGCGGTCAAGCGTGGTGTTTACAGCTGCATGGAAAACTCTGGCCAGTCCTGCAATGCGCCGACGCGTATGCTGGTGGAACGGTCGATCTATGACAAAGCTGTGGAAACCGCAGCCGAGGTTGCCAACAGCATCGGTGTCGGTCCGGCATCGGACGAAGGTCGCCATATCGGCCCCGTCGTGAACCGCAAGCAGTGGGACCAGATCCAGAAGATGATTCAGGTCGGCATCGACGAAGGTGCGCGTCTTATCGCTGGCGGCCCCGGCCTGCCCGAAGGCATGAACCGTGGTTTCTATGTCCGGCCCACGGTCTTTGCCGATGTGAACAACCAGATGCGCATTGCACGCGAAGAAATCTTTGGCCCTGTGCTATCGATCATCCCCTTCGATACCGAAGAAGAGGCTATCGAGATTGCCAATGACACCCCTTATGGCCTGACCAATTATGTCCAGTCGCAAGACGGTGCCAAGCGCAACCGGATGGCCTTGGCCCTGCGCGCCGGCATGATTGAGATGAACGGCAAATCCCGCGGCGCCGGTGCGCCCTTTGGCGGTGTCAAAATGTCCGGTCGCGCGCGCGAAGGTGGCATCTGGGGCATTGAGGAGTTTCTTGAAGTCAAAGCCATCTCTGGCTGGTCCAACGATTAAGTCATGTGCAAGGGCGCACCAAATAGGTGCGCCCAACGCTATTTAGTGCGCGGTGTTTTCCTATATCTATCCACCAACGGATTAGGAGAAATATCATGATCAAGCAAATCAAAGGGCTGCATCACGTCACATCGCTCGCCAGTTCTGCGCGCGAAAATAATGCGTTCTTCACAAATGTCCTCGGCCTGCGCCGTGTCAAACAGACCGTGAATTTCGACGCGCCGGATGTCTACCACCTCTATTACGGGGACGAAACCGGGTCGGCGGGCACCGTGATGACCTATTTCCCCTTCCCCAATGCCGGTCGCGGTCGCGCTGGCGCGGGTGAAGTCGGGCGCACGTCCTTCAGCATCCCCGCCGGGACTTCGCAGGCATGGCTGGACAGGTTGACAACGTTTGAAACAGACGCCCTGTCGCAGGACATCCGCTTTGGCGAAAAGCGTGTTCTGTTCAACGGCCCTGACGGCGATCAATTCGCGCTGGTCGAACGCGACGACGAACGCGCGCCATGGACAGGCAACGGCGTCAGCGAAAGCATTGCGATCCGCGGCTTTCATTCCGCCGACATGCGCCTGAAAGATGGCGATGCCAGTGCCGAACTGCTGGGTTTCATGGGGTATGAAAAGCTGGACAGCGAAAACAACGTGACCCGTTTTATCGTGCCCGGTGGCAATGACGCCAACACGATCGACATCGAAGTCACCCCCACCGCACCCCGCGCAGCGCAAGGGGCAGGGTCTGTGCATCACATTGCCTTTGCCGTGGACAACCGCGCGCGGCAATTAGAAGTCCGCGAGGCGTTGCTCGATACAGGTTATCAAGTTACACCTGTGATTGATCGCGACTATTTCTATGCAATCTATTTTCGCACACCCGGCGGCGTATTATTCGAAGTCGCCACTAACGAACCGGGCTTTGCGCGTGACGAGGACACAGAAAACCTCGGGCAGGCACTAAAGCTGCCAAGCCAGCACGAACATCTGCGTGCGCAGCTGGAAAACCTGTTGGAACCACTGGAAGGGTAAAATGAGTTATATTGCAAAACGCACCACCGGGACAGCGGGCGCACCGCTGTTCCTGACGTTCCACGGAACTGGCGGCACAGAAGATCAATTCCACGGTTTTGCCGAACAATTGCTGCCCGGCGCGCATATCGTGTCACCACGCGGTGACGTGTCCGAAAACGGCGCCGCACGCTTTTTCAAACGTGCTGCCGAAGGCGTCTATGACATGGACGACCTGAACGAACGGACCCATGCAATGGCCGATTTCATCGCGGACGAGATTGCACAGACCGGTGCCACCCGCACCATCGGGCTGGGCTATTCAAATGGCGCGAATATCCTTGCCTCTGTCGCAATAAATCAGGGCGATCTGGTGGATGATCTGATTTTGATGCATCCGCTGATCCCGTTCGCGCCGACACCACAACGCTGCCTGGAAGGGCGGCGCGTTCTGATCACCGCCGGCGAGAACGACCCGATCTGCCCGCCCAAGCTGACACACCAGCTAGCCAATTACCTGACGGGACAAGGGGCCAAGGTGACGATGCACTGGCACAACGGTGGCCACGGTATTGCGCAAAGCGAAATCGCCGCAGTGGAAAAGTTCCTTGCCGCCTAGAACGGACATTTCGCAGTGATCCGCATACCCTGACCACCGTCAGGGTGTCGGAATTGCAGCGTTTCGGAATGAAGCATCAGGCGCGGATAATCCCGCGCCTGTCCCGTTGCATAGAACGGATCACCCAAGATCGGGTGCCCCAAGGCCAGCATATGCACGCGCAGTTGATGCGACCGTCCTGTCTGCGGCATCAGGCGGACGCGGGTTTCACCGCCCCCCTTGCGCACGACGCGCCAGTCGGTGACAGCTTTGCGGCCATTTTCATGATCCACCATCTGCAACGGACGGTTCGGCCAATCGACAATCAGCGGCAGATCGACCGTGCCGGACTTGTCCGCCATTTCACCCCAGACCCGCGCGACATAGGTTTTCTTGGTCTGACGCTTTTCAAACTGCAGCCCCAGATGGCGCTGCGCATGCGGCGTCATGGCAAAAATCATCACCCCCGATGTGTCCCTGTCCAGCCGGTGCACCAGCAAAGCATCCGGAAACACGCGCTGCAGGCGGGCGATCAGGCAATCGGCCAGATCCTCGCCCTTGCCCGGTACGGACAACAGGCCAGAGGGTTTGTCGACCAGCACCACCTGATGATCGCTGTGCAAAATGACCAATGGGTCTTGCGGCGGATTATAAACGCTGCTCACCCTGCGACCCGATCCCCGAAAATCGCGGAACCGACACGGATATGCGTGGCCCCCAGCGCAATCGCGCTTTCGAAATCCGCGCTCATTCCCATCGACAGGCCGGTCAGCCCGTTGCGTGCCGCCATTTTCGCCAACAGCGCAAAATGCAAACTGGGCTCTTCGTCCACTGGCGGAATGCACATCAGACCGACCACAGGCAGGTCCAGCGCGCGGGCCTCGGCCACGAAAGCATCGACATCGGCGGGCAGCACGCCTGCCTTTTGTTCTTCCTCGCCGGTGTTCACCTGAATGAACAGATCGGGGCAAGCGCCCATGTCCTGCGCCAGCCGCGCGATCGTATTCGCCAGCTTGGGCCGGTCCAGCGTGTGGATGGCCTGCGCCAGTTCCATCGCCGCGCGCGCCTTGTTGGTTTGCAGCGGGCCGATCAGGTGCAGCGCGATCCCGTCATAGGTTTCGCGGAATCGGGGCCATTTGCCCGCCGCCTCTTGCACCTTGTTTTCGCCAAAGACTCGGTGCCCTTGGTCCAGCACAGCGGCGACGCGGGCGTCGGGCTGCACCTTGGACACGGCAATCAGCGTCACATCTTGGGGGGCGCGACCCGCACGGGTGCAGGCGGCGGCGACACGGTCCTGAATATCGGACAAGGGCATGGAACGTCCTTCAAATTAAGGGGGCAACGGGTTTGCGGCTGAAATACAAAGGAATTCCACCGATGTCATGGCCCAAAAAGGGGTGTGACCTTGATGCATCATATTCCAGCAAGACGCTACAATCGCCGCCATTTATCTTGAGTGTGCGTAAAGTTGGGCGCACTTAGTCTGCAATGCTAGAAACTCTGGCATTCTTGGGAATGCAAAAAACACGAGGGAATTATCCAATGAAAAGCATCCTTCTTACAACAACTGCTCTGGTTGCCTTTGCTGGCGCCGCAGTTGCTGAAGTATCTTTCTCCGGCTCCGCAGCGCTGGGTTACAACGACACATTGCTGCTCAACGCTGATGATGAGCAAGTTGGCAACAATGGTTTCTATTGGGAAGGCGACCTGGTCGTTGACCTGACACAGGAGCTGGACAACGGCGTCACTGCTGGCGT
>PUNR01000115.1 GCA_003551805.1 Loktanella sp. | reverse complement strand
TTGGCCCCGTGCTGAATTACGTACCGCAGCCCAAATCGGCACTCGCGGCGGAATAACCGCGCACCCCCATCGTCCGAGCCCAAATATCCCCGGCGGAGCCTTTGCGGCTTTGCCGCAAAAAGGGGCGCTGCCCCTCGGCGCTGGCGCGCCTCACCCCGGAGTATTTCGGGAAATAAGAAGATGTCATCGCCGCACGACGGGCACGCTGCTGCGGCGGTAGACGGCCTCGGGATGCGGTGGATGTCCTTGTGTGCGCTGCCAGTACGCCTGTCCGCCGCGCCGCAACCACAGCGGCACCGTCAGGGCAAGACCCAGCACGAAGCCACCTGCATGCGCCCAATAAGCCACGCCACCTGCCGATGTGTCTGTCACCAGGCCGCCAGCGACCTGAATGCCGAACCAAAGGCCGAGCATTATCCAGGCGGGGATCGGCAGGATGCGAAAGAAAATAATGAAGAAGATAAAGATATCGACGCGGGCTTTGGGAAACAGAAGCAGATAGCCGCCCATCACCCCGGCAATCGCGCCGGAAGCGCCGACCATTGGTACCTGCGAATAGGGATCGCCGATATATTGCGCAAGGCTCGCGCCGATACCGCAGGCAAGATAGAAGGCAAGAAACGGCAGGTGGCCCATTTCTTCTTCCATGTTGTCCCCGAAAATCCACAAAAATAGCATGTTACCGGCCAGATGCAGAAAACCGCCGTGCAGGAAGATCGACGTCATCAGCGCCGATGCGTTATGTCCTTCGGACAGCAGGACGGGGATCAGGGCATAGTCAAAATAGAACTGACCCAGCTGCTGATCTGTCACCAGTGTCGCCACACCCCAGAAATACACCAAGATGTTGACCCCGATCAGGGCCAGCGTGACATAGGGCGTTGCCTCGGACGGGTTGTGGTCGCGGATGGGGATCATCATGCCGCGACCTTTCCCGCCTTTGATGTTCGGGTCAAGAGGCCGGACTGCCCCCTACCTCTGCCAGCAATGCGGCATTACCGCCTGCCGCAGTCGTGTCGATGCAGACATGCCGTTCAAAGCAGGCGTGTGCGTGATCAGGCTGGGCTGTGACCAGTGCGGTGATCGGCCCTGCGCGGTCGGCCAAGGCTGTTTCGATCGCGCGGGCCGTGTCGGTATCGCCCCACCACACCGCGCCAGCGAGTGGCGCAAGCGTTGTCAGGGCTTCGGCAGACAGGTGACCTTCGGTGCTGATACCCACGCCGCCCAAAGCGTTGATCGCGTTAACCTGTGCGGCGGCGGTGACAGAGCCGGGCCCCATGCACAGCACTGGACCGCGCGCATGCAGTGCGTGCCTGTTTGATTCGCCAGTGGGGCCGGGCAGGTCGGTGGCGGCGGGCCCTTGGGGGAGTTTAGCCTGCGTCAGCCGCTTTTGCAGCGCGGGCAGATCGGCGGGCCGGTCCCATGTGCCGTTGGCCGTTGCTGGCGCAGTTGCTGCAAAGCTCGGCAGGTAATGTGGCCCGCCAGCCTTTGGGCCGGTGCCGGACAAGCCTTCCCCGCCGAACGGCTGGCTGCCGACGATCGCGCCGATCTGGTCGCGGTTGACGTAGATATTGCCCGCCTCGATCCGTTCCACCACCGTCTGGACGCGGTCGTCGATGCGTGTGTGCAGCCCGAAGGTCAGCCCGTATCCAGTGGCGTTGATATCGTCGATGACGCGGTGCAGATCGCGGGCCTCGAATGTTGCCACATGCAGGACGGGGCCAAAGATTTCGCGCGTCATGTCGGCGATACCCTGTACCCGAATGATCGTGGGGGCGATGAAGTGCCCCTGCGCCGGAACGGGGATCTGGTGTATGACGCGGCCATCGCTATGCGCTTGGGCGATATGGTCGGTGATACCTTTGTGCGCGGCGGCGTCGATCACCGGGCCCAGATCGGTCGCCAGCGCCCAAGGGTCGCCGACGGTCAGTTCATCCATCGCGCCTTTGAGCATGGTCAGCAATTTATCGGCAATGTCTTTCTGGACGTAAAGACAGCGCAGGGCCGAACAGCGCTGCCCGGCTGATCGAAACGCGCCATTGATGATATCGCGCACGGCATGTTCGGGCAGGGCGGTGCTGTCGACGATCATCGCATTCAGCCCGCCGGTTTCAGCGATCAGCGGTGTACCGGGGGCGCAGTTTTTCGCCATGCTGGCACGGATCTTCAACGCGGTTGCGGTCGATCCTGTGAAGGCCACACCATTCACGCGTGCATCGGCTGTCAGTGCGGCACCCACGTCACCGCCACCGGGCAGGAATTGCAGCGCGCTGGCTGGCACACCTGCGTCATGCAGGTGTTGCACGGCGCGAAAGGCAATCAGCGGCGTTTGTTCGGCTGGTTTCGCCAGCACGGCGTTACCTGCGGCAAGGGCTGCGGAAATCTGGCCAAGAAAGATCGCCAGCGGGAAGTTCCACGGGCTGATGCAGGTCCATGTGCCGCGTGCCTGCATGTCGGGTTTCGCTTGGGTGGCGTAAAAGCGCAGGAAATCCACCGCTTCGCGCAATTCGGCAACGGCGTCCGGCAGGGTTTTGCCGGCTTCACGCGCGAGGATCGCGAAAAGAGTGTTGGCGTCCGCTTCCAGCGCGTCGGCGGCCTTGTTCAGCACCTTCGCACGGGTGGTGTGGGGGGCGTCCCAGATCGCGGCTTTGGCAAGGGCATCGGCGATGTCATCCTTGCTGGCGGTGGCGACGTGGCCCACGATATCGTCGGGCAGCGCCGGATTGATAACGGGGGAAGAAGATTCTTGCCTCCGGCGGGGATATTTAGGCTCTGACGATGTCAAAGGGCCTGCGATGAAGGTGGCGTCGCGCAGTGGGTGCCTGTCTTTGTCGATAGCGTCCAGCGTGGGTTGATGGGTCAGATCCCAGCCTTTGGAGTTAATCCGGTCGGGTGCGAAAAGCATGGGGCCGGTGGGCAGGTCGGGGCCAAGGCCGAGGGTATCGAACGGGCATGCGCCGACCACGCTGGCGGGCACGGTTTCATCGACGATCTGGTTGACGAAGCTGGAGTTGGCACCGTTTTCCAGCAAGCGCCGGACAAGGTAGGCCAGCAGGTCTTCGTGCGCGCCGACAGGGGCGTAGATCCGGCAGCGGGTTTTTTCGGCCTTCAGCACGATTGTATGCAGGGTTTCGCCCATGCCATGCAGTCGCTGGAATTCAAAGGCCTGAGTGTCGCGCCCCATGTGCTGTGCGATGTCCAGCACAGCCGCGACAGTGTGGGCGTTGTGGGTGGCGAATTGCGGATAGATCCGGTCCGTCATGCCCAGCAGTTTGCGCGCATTGGCGATATAACTGATATCGGTGTGCTGTTTGGCAGTGAAGACCGGAAAGCCGTCCATTCCCTGCACTTGGGCGCGTTTGATCTCGGCGTCCCAATAGGCGCCTTTAACAAGACGGACCATAATCCGGCGGTCAAGGTCACAGGCCATCTGGTAAAGCTGGTCGATCACCAAAGGCGCGCGCTGGCCGTAAGCCTGCACCACGACACCAAATCCGTCCCATTTCGCAAGGGCCGGATCAGCGAGCACGGCATGGATTACGTCAAGCGACAGGGTCAGCCTGTCTGCTTCTTCTGCATCAATGTTGAAGCCCATGCCGGCTGATTTTGCCAGCAGAGCAAGCGCGCGCACCCGTGGCACCAGTTCGTCCATCACGCGTTTTTCCTGCGCGACCTCGTATCGCGGATGCAGCGCCGAAAGCTTGACCGAGATGCCCGGATTTTCTGCGACCGATCCGTGAATGCAATGATCGGCGATTGCGGAAATCGCGCGGGAATAGGCCAGATGGTAATGCTTGGCGTCGGCTTCGGTGCGCGCGGCTTCGCCCAGCATGTCATAGCTGTAGGTAAAGCCTTTGTCCTGCATGCCTGCCGCACGTTTCATCGCCTTCTGGATCGTCTCGCCCAGCACGAATTGCCGCCCCATTTCACGCATCGCACGCCCAACGGCAGTGCGGATCACTGGTTCGCCCAGACGTTTCACGGCAGACCGCAGGTGGCGGGTGATTCCCGGCTTTTCATCATCCAGCACACGGCCTGTCAGCATCAGGGCCCAGGTTGATGCGTTGACAAGTGACGAGGCCGAATGCCCCAGATGTTTGCCCCAGTCAGAGGGCGCGATCTTGTCTTCGATCAGATCATCCATTGTGTCGGCATCGGGCACGCGCAGCAACGCCTCGGCCAGACACATCAGCGCGATACCTTCGTCGGTGGACAGGCCGTATTCGGCAAGGAAGACTTCCATCAGGCCGGGATCGGCGCTTTCGCGGATCTGCGTGACAAGGTCTGCGGCGCGTGCTGATATCCGCATCCGGTCTGCGTCCGACAAATCCGCTGTGCGCACAAGCGCTGTGACGGCGGCAGTTTCATCGCCATAGATTTGTGCGTCGATCGCATCGCGCAAAGACAGGGCAGCATCACGGGGCATGGCAGAATCCTTTTCCAGATACCTGATCATAGCTGATTGCGAGAAGTCGATTCGACTGCTATTGATTTATTCGCAGGGCAATCAGATCAAAAGGTGGCGTTTCCATGACCGAAAAGAATGGTGAACTGGATAATTTCGATAGAAAAATCCTTGACGTTCTGGCGGTCGAAGGACGGATCAGCATCACTGATTTGGCGCGCCGCATCGGATTGTCAAAATCTCCGACCCAGGCACGCCTGCGCAGGCTGGAGGAAACTGGCGTAATCCGCGGCTATCGCGCACTTTACGACCCGATCCGGCTGGACCGCGACCATGTCGCTTTTGTTGAGGTCCGCCTGTCCGATACCCGTGAAAAAGCACTGGCCGCATTCAATGCCGCTGTGTTGCGGGTGCCGGAGGTCGAACAATGCCATCTGATTGCCGGGGCGTTCGATTATCTGCTGAAGGTCCGCACAGCCGGAATGACAGGCTATCGCGCGGTGCTTGCGGAAAAGATATCGACCTTGCCGCATGTGTCCAACACCTCGACCTATGTCGCGATGCAGGCGGTCAAGGAAGAGGGCGTGACGCCCGTTGCCCCCAGCGTCATCGAGTGAACGAAATGCAATGAACCTGCTTGCCGCCGAGGGCGCGCACGCTTAGGAATGGCAACGCAACCGCATCCCGTGCCCGCGTGGTGGAATGGTAGACATCGGAGACTTAAAATCTCTTGGCCGTAAGGCCGTGCCGGTTCGAGTCCGGCCGCGGGCACCATCAGGCGGAAACTGGCTTAGCTGCTGTCAGAGCCTGTTTGATTAGCATACGTCCGCACTGATGTCGGGTAATGTAGGCCTATGACCGCCATGTGGCCCCTGAATATCAGGCCAGCGCTGCGAGGATCGAAAGGACCATTCCATGAAACTTCTTCCCTTTGGCGTCGCATCTGCGATTGCATTGACTGCTGCCGTCCCGGCTTTCGCACAATCCACCGAAGCACGCGCCGGCGCAGAAATTGCTGCCCGTGTCACACCAAGCGAATTCGCCCCCGCTGTCGGCGTGCTGGAACTGAACCAGGCCGTCATCATCGAAGGTTGTCTGGAAGATGTCACCTGGTGTCAGATCAGCTTTGACGGGCAGACTGCCTGGGCCTCTGCAGAATATCTGTATGTTGAAGAAGATGCGCAGCCCGTTGCGTTGATGAACCGCCCGGGCAGCTTGTCACTGACCACGGTCACCGTGCCTGATGACGATGCGACCCAGACCGAACAAAACACGGCCGCCGCGATTGGTGCAACTGTTGGGTCGCTGATCGCCTATGCTGCTGGCGGTCCTGTGGGCGGTATCATCGTCGGCGGTTTGCTGGGAACGACTGTGGCTGTCGCGTCGGTCGAACCATCCGAGGAAACGCTTGTTTTCGTGTCGGAAAATCCGGTTGAAACAGTGTTTCTGAATGGTGAAGTCGCTGTCGGTGCCGGTGTCCCTGCCGAGGTCGTCATGTATGACGTCCCATCGCAACCTGAATTGCGCTATCTCAGCGTCAACAACCAACTTGTTGTGATTGATGCCGAAACAAACACGATTGTGCGCGTCATCCGCTAAATCCGGTCAGTAACCTAGGACAGGCTCCGTGCATTGCGCGGGGCCTTTTTGCTGTGCGCTGACGGTAACATCCTGCTGTGGCGATGAAACGAAAAACGGCCGCCCGAGGGCGACCGTTTCAACTTGGTACGTGCAATTCAGATCAGGATTTGCTGGCCCATTCGTCAATCTGCTTTTCGGCTTCGTCTTTGGTGATGCCATACTTTTCCTGCAGCTTGCCAGTCAGTTGGTCACGCTTGCCGTTGATCTGTGTCAGATCATCGTCGGTCAGCTTGCCCCAGTTTTCTTTGGCGCTACCGGTCATCTGTTTCCACTTGCCTTGGATAATATCCCAGTTCATTTTCGTCTCCTTTGACGTTCAATTCGATCTGTCTGGTCAACACCCGCAAGATCGTTTGGTTCCCCCAAGTTGCAAATATTCCGACCGGTCAACCAATGCCGTAGATCAGCAGAACCAAGGGGATGGTCAGGACCGCGGCCAGCGTTTGCGCTGTGACCAGCCCAGCCATATAGGTGCTGTCACCCCCGAATTGCCGTGTCAGCACATAGGCGGTCGGGGCCGTTGGAATTGCAAAGAAAATCACCAACACCAGCGCTTCAATCCCGCCAAGTCCAAAGACCAGACCCACCACAGCGGCCAGAACGGGCATCGCCAGCAGACGTGTCAGCCCATTGGTCGCAATTGCGCGGCTGTCCGACCTCAGGCTGGCCGGACGCAGCGCAGCACCCACACATAACAGCCCCAAAGGCAGGCTGGCTTGCGCCAGCAAGGTGAAGAACTGCGCTGTCCCGAAAGGCAGGCCTAGTCCTGTCAGCGCAAGTGTTATTCCGGCGATACAGGCCAGAATAAGCGGATTGCGCAGCATCATCAGGCCCAGATCAAACGGGCCGCGTCGCGCGGTCCTGTCAGTCAGCGCCATGATCGACAGCACATTGACCAGCGGCACGGCAACGGCAAGCACGACTGCCGCGCGCTCCATGCCGGAGGCACCTGCAAGGCTCGCTGTAATGGCAAGGCCAAGGTAGGTGTTAAACCGGATCAGGCCTTGCACTGTGGGCCCGAACCGCGCCGCAGGCGAGGGCGAGACAAGGCGCCACAGATAAAGCGCCGCGGCCGCGATGCAGATCGTCGTCACAGCCGCACCGCCCAGACGCAGGATCGCGGGGTCCCCCAGCGGGGCATTTGCAAGACTGCCAACCAGAAGTGCCGGAAACAGGATGAAATAATTCACCCTTTCTGCCGCTGGCCAGAAGCCAGGTTCGGGAAAGCCGGATTTGGCCATGATAAAGCCAAGGCAAATCAATGCGAACAATGGCCAGATTGTCAGAAAAATCATTTGTCGGCTTCCGGAATTGGCCCGCGTGATGTGCGCAGGCCAGCAGTAGCATCCCCGCTTAGCGGGCTGCCAGATGAAATTGCGGGTGATTGCGGCTTGCTCTTGGTCGGGCTGCGCACAAGTATGGGGTATGGTGAACGGTTTTCTTCAATCCTGCTTGTGTCATCGTCGTGCCGGAACCGGCAGACGGGGGGCTGTATTATGATCCTGCATCATTTGCGGCGGTTTTGCTTTGGACTGATTGCTGTTTTTGCGACCGGACCAGCGTTTGCGCAAAGTGACGCGCCGGTGATCGCTGCGGCGTCCGACCTGCAATTTGCCGTGACCGAGATTGCCGAAGCATTCACCGCACAGACAGGCATGGATGTGCGGCTGTCTTTTGGTTCTACCGGCAACTTTGCCCGCCAGATCCGCGAAGGTGCCCCGTTCGAGATATTTATGGCAGCTGACGAAGACTTCATCGCGGATTTGCACCAAGAGGGGCTGACACGCGACGCAGGTGATCTTTACGGAATCGGCAGGATTGTGGTCATGGCCCCGCACGGGTCCAGCCTGACCCCCGATGCGACGCTGGATAATCTGTCGGCTTTGCTTGCGTCAGGTGGCGTTACCCGATTTGCCATCGCCAACCCCGATCACGCCCCTTACGGAATGCGCGCGCGCGAGGCTTTGATTGCCAAAGGTATCTGGGACGATCTGCAACCGTTCATGGTGCTGGGTGAGAACGTCAGTCAGGCGGCACAATTCGCGCTATCGGGCAATGCCGAAGGCGGGATCATTGCCTATTCGCTGGCATTGGCACCGCAGGTGGCGCCGCGCGGCACCTATGCGCTGATCCCCGAAGACTGGCACGCCCCCTTGCGCCAGCGTATGGCCTTGTTGAACGGGGCAGGCGATGTGGCCGAAGCCTTTTATGCCTATATGAACGCGCCTGCCGCGCGCGAAATCATGGAACGCTACGGCTTTGACTTGCCCGAGGCGGATTGATGGACTGGACCGCCCTATGGCTGTCACTGCGTCTGGCGGGGTGGACGGTTGTGATCCTGTTGCCTGTTGCGATCGTGATGGGGCGATTGCTGGCGTACCGGCAGTTTCGCGGCAAAGTGCTGGTCGAGGCGCTGGTGATGCTGCCTTTGGTGCTGCCGCCCACGGTGTTCGGCTTTTACCTGCTGGTCGCTTTTGGGCGCAATTCGCCGCTGGGTGATTTGTGGCAGGCCGTGTTCGGCCAGCAGCTTGTCTTCAGCTTTCAGGGTTTGGTGGTGGCTTCGGTCATCTTTAACCTGCCTTTCGCGATCCAGCCCGCGCAACGCGGCTTTCAGGCAATCGCGGTTGAACTGCGCGAGGCTGCATCCTGCTGCGGCATGTCGCCTTTGCGGTCGTTGTGGCAGGTTGAACTGCCGTTGGCCTGGCCAGGGCTTGTGACCGCGATGGTACTGACCTTTGCACATACGCTGGGTGAATTCGGGATCGTGCTGATGGTCGGCGGGTCCATTCCCGGCGAGACGAAAACCATCGCCATATCCATCTATGATCGCGTCCAAGGCTTTGATGATCGCGGTGCTGCGATTATGTCGGCAGTGCTGGTAGGGTTTTCACTGGTCACAATCGCGGTGACGTTCTGGTTGTCGGCGCGTGTCGGCAAAAGGCTGACGTGATGACGCTTGAGGTGATGGCAACGGCCAAACAGCCAATCCCGCTTGATCTGGCCTTTCGCGTTGCGCCGGGTGAATTGCTGGCACTTGTGGGGCATTCGGGGTCGGGTAAGACCACGCTTTTGCGCATCATTGCAGGGTTGTGGCGGCCTGATGTGGCGCGGGTTGTGGTGGATGACCAGATTTGGGTCGATACTGCCAGTGGGGTGGACCTGCCCAGCCATCGCCGCCGTGTGGGGATCGTGTTCCAGAACTATGCCCTGTTTCCGCATATGACCGCCGCCGGGAACGTCATGGCCGCTATGGACCAGCCCGACAAGCGTGAGGCGGCACGCATTCTTGAACTGGTTAATCTGGCGGGTCTGGAGGACCGCAAGCCTGCGCAATTGTCAGGTGGCCAGCAACAGCGCGTCGCCGTTGCGCGCGCGCTTGCCCGTCGCCCGCAGGTGTTGCTGCTGGACGAGCCGTTTTCGGCGGTGGACCGCGCGACGCGTGAAAAGCTTTATTCGGAAATCATCGCCTTGCGCGCCCATCTGGCGATGCCTGTGGTGCTGGTCACGCATGATATGACCGAAGCGCAGCTTCTGGCTGATCAGATGGTGCTGATCGACAAGGGCCATGTGGTGCGTCAGGGCCGTACGGCGGATGTGATGACCGACCCAGTCGCCTTGCGTGCGATGGGTATTCGCGAACTTGCCAGTCTGTTGCCCGCCACAGTCGTTGCGCATGAAACTGACGGGTTGACCCGTCTGATGACCGCCGCAGGGCCGTTGTTCCTGCCCGGCGTCACAGCGGCTGCGGGAACCAAAGTGCGGGTGCGGATCATGGCGCATGAGGTGATCCTGTCACGCGCCCGCCCTGAGGGGCTGTCTGCGCAAAACATCCTGCAAGGCCAAGTAACGCAGATCGTGCAGGGGCAGGGCCCTGCCGTGATGGTTCATATCAGCATTGGCGGGGACGAGATCATCGCCCGCATCACCCGTCGTGCCGCCGACCAGATGGCGCTGGGCCCCGGTGATAGCGTGCATGCGATCCTCAAGGCGATGTCAGTGGCACGCGATCATATCGCGCGCTGATGCGCATGGGCAATATGGCCTTGGTGGGTCAGCGAATGTGGCACCTCTTGGCCGTGGCGTGCCATCAG
>PUNR01000339.1 GCA_003551805.1 Loktanella sp. | reverse complement strand
TATGGGTGCCGGTGTCATGAAATCAGGTGGCGGCGGTGGCGGTAGAGGCCGCCGCCGGTCGCGTGGCGGCCAGCCGCCGATGTCGGAAATCAACGTTACGCCGTTTGTCGACGTGATGCTGGTGCTGCTGATTATCTTCATGGTCGCGGCCCCGTTGTCGATTGTCGGTGTGCCGGTAGAACTGCCGCAAACTGCGGCCACCGCCTTGCCCGGTGACGAAGAAGAACCGCTGACCGTGACCATCACCGCCGCTGGCGTCGTGATGATACAAGAAACTGATGTGCCGCCCGCTGAGCTGGTCACCCGTCTGCGCGCGATTGCCGCTGAGCGCACCAGCAACAAGATCTTCCTGCGTGCTGACGGGACCAACGCGTGGAATCGCGTGGCCGAGGTGATGGGCGCGCTGAATGCTGGCGGATTTTCCGATATCGGCCTTGTGACGGATATTGGCGGTCCCACTTATGACGGTGTCGACGGATAAGATGCAGACGCCGGGCACCTACATATCCGCGGTCGGCCATGTTGGTTTGATCGGCTGGCTACTGCTTGGGTGGGGGATGCAGTCGCAGCCCATGCCGATGCAGGCCATGGATGTGACCGTCATGTCCGGCGAGGAATTCGACCAGATGATGGCCGCGCGCACGCCCGACCCGGGCACTGAAGCGCCAGCCGCCGTGCCGGAACCCGTTGTCGAAGAACCTCCGCCACCGCCACCACCACCCGTGGAATCCCCACCACCGCCACCGGTAGAACAGCCGCCGGAACCCGAGCCGCCAGCGCCAGCGCCGCCACCCCCGCCACCACCTCCACCGCCGCCGCCTCCGGCTGCGCCTGATCTGGCACCCAGCCCTGACCCGACACCTGCGCCAGCGGACCGGATTGCATCAACGCCGACGGCACCGCCGCCGCCGGATGCGCAGATATCGGATACCGCACGTGAAGCGGTCGTGCCCGACCAGTCTGCTCCGGCAGAAGTGGCCGTACCCGAACAGCAGGCCACCGCGCCCGAACAGACCGCGACCGAGATCGTGATCGCCGATGAAACCCCGCGCGGTGCTGTGGAAACGTCCCTGCGTCCAGTGTCGCGCCCTGCGCGTCCGGTCCCGCCCGCACCTGAACCTGAACAGCAGACAGCCGCAGCCCCCGAACCTACGCCTGCGCCGACGCCGGAACCTGCACCAACTCCCGCGCCAGAGCCGGCACCGACACCGCCGCCCGCCCCAGATACCAGCGACGCTGTGGCCGATGCGCTTGCCGCTGCCGTCGCCGGAAGCTCTGCACCCGCCGTGCAGGCAGGGCCGCCGATGACCGGATCAGAGCGTGACAGCTTTCGTATTGCGGTTAATTCCTGCTGGAACGTCGACCCCGGGTCCGTCGCGGCACGGGTCACCGTCGAGGTGGGTTTCAACCTGACACGCGAAGGTCGGGTAGACGGAGAACCACGCTTGTTATCCTCTAGCGGTGACCAATCTGCCACAAGCACCGCATTCGAAGCAGCGCGCCGCGCGATTCTGCGATGCCAAGGCGGGGGATATCAGCTACCGGCAGATAAATATGACCAATGGCGCGAAGTTGTGATCACCTTTGACCCCAGCGGTATGCGATTAAGATGACGAAGTGCCTGTGCCGGTCGTAAAAATGTGATACCGGCCATGCAAGCAAGACGATGATGCTGTTGCTCGGACCAAAGGTCTGACAGCCAAGAAGGCGAAGAAGAAAATGAAAAGACTGTTTACATTGCTGATCGCATTGATGTTGGCCGGACCTGCGCTGGCACAGGGCGGTCCCTTGCGGCTGACGATCACGGATGGTGTGATTGAACCGATTACATTCGCAGCCCCCACATTCGAGGCTGAAAGCCCGCAAGCGTCTCAGCTTGCCGGCGAATTGACGCGCCTTGTTGCACAAAACCTGTCCGGTACCGGCCTGTTCCGCGAAGTGCCATCTACGGCCTTTATTTCGCAGGTCAGTTCCTTTGCCCAGCCTGTTGCCTTTAGTGATTGGCGCGCCGTGAACGCGCAGGCGCTGGTCACCGGTGCGGTCAACGTCAGCGGCGATCAGGTCGTCGTGAAATTCCGCCTGTTCGACGTCTTTTCAGGACAAGAGCTTGGCAGCGGTCTGCAATTCGCCGGCACCACCGCCGGTTGGCGTCGCATGGGTCACAAAGTGGCTGATGCCGTCTACAGCCGCATCACCGGCGAGGGCGGATATTTCGACAGCCGCGTCGTGTTTGTCGCGGAAAGCGGTCCCAAGGATAACCGCCTGAAACGCCTTGCGATCATGGATTATGACGGTGCGAATGTGCAGTTTCTGACCGACAGCGCCAGCATCGTTCTGGCACCACGGTTTTCGCCACGCGGCGATCAGGTGCTTTACACCAGTTTTGAGTCCGGTTTCCCGCGGATCAACCTGCTGGATGTGTCCAACGTCGGACGCCGCCAGATTGCCACTGCACCAGGTGAAATGGCCTTCAGCCCTCGGTTTTCGCGCGACGGGCGGCAGGTAATCTATAGCTTGTCCAATGGTGGCACGACCGATATCTACCGCACCGATCTTGCGTCGGGCCAGCACCAGCGCCTGACAGCGACCCCCTCAATCGACACGGCGCCAAGCCTGTCACCCGACGGATCGCAGATCGTGTTCGAAAGCGACCGTTCGGGCAGCCAGCAGATCTACATCATGTCCTCCACTGGCGGCGATGCACGGCGAATTTCGTTCGGTGACGGGCGCTACAGCACGCCGGTCTGGTCGCCACGCGGTGATCTGGTCGCCTTTACCAAGATGAATGCAGGCCGGTTCCACATCGGGGTCATGCGCACCGACGGTTCGGAAGAACGTCTGTTGACCTCGTCCTTCCTTGACGAATCCCCGACATGGTCACCGAATGGCCGGGTCATCATGTTCACCCGCGAAACCCAGGGGGCGGATGGCGCAAGCTCGCTTTACTCCGTCGACATCTCTGGGCGCAACCTGCGGGCGGTGCCCATCCAAAGTGCCGCCTCTGACGCGTCATGGGGGCCGTTGCAGCCGTAACCCCCCTGACAACACGTTCCCAGACCCCGATTGCCATGCTATACTGGCGTAAATGAGCAGATAACAGGATCACCCGATGAAAATGATGACGAAAGCGACCGTTTTGCTTTTGGTGCTGGCAACCGCAGCTTGCACCAACCCTAACAGATTTGGCGCAGGCGGTGCTGGCGGTGCCGGTGGCCCCGGCGGGATGGGCACCGACGGATTTGGCGCTGGTGCCGGTGCAGGTATGGCTGGTTCCGCCAGCGACCCGCGCAGCCCGATGTTCTTTAACCAGACCATCGGCGACCGCGTCCTGTTTGCCATCGACCAATCGACAATCAGCACCGAAGGCCGCACCATTCTGGACGGTCAGGCACAATGGTTGCTGACCAATGCCGATTACCGCGCCGTCATCGAAGGCCATGCCGACGAACAAGGTACACGCGAATACAACCTTGCGCTTGGCTTCCGCCGTGCCAATGCGGTGCGCGAATATCTGGTGTCACGCGGTGTGCCGTCGTCGCGACTGGAAGTGACCAGCTATGGCAAGGAACGCCCGATCGAGGTGTGTTCAAACGAAGCATGCTATTCCAAGAACCGCCGGGCCGTGACGGTCCTGTCTTTCTCGGCGATGACAAGCTAACCAAAGGTCTGGAACCCCGTGATGTTGCACCGAGCCTTACTGATCTGCGCCGTCCTTTGCGCGCCGCTTCCGGCGGTCGCCCAAGGCGAGACTTTGGCGGATATCCGTCAGCAACTGACAGCGCTTTATGGCGATGTGCAGCGTTTGCGGTCTGAACTGTCAACCACCGGCGCTTTGTCGCAAGGGGTGGCCGGGGCAACACCGTTGGACCGGCTGAACAACATTGAAGCGGAATTGCAGCGTCTGACCTCCAAGGCAGAAGAGCTTGAATTCCGTGTCAACCGGATCACCGTTGACGGGACAAACCGGATCGGTGATCTGGAATTCCGCCTGTGCGAACTTGAACCCGCCTGCGACATAGCCAATCTGGGTGATACGCCGTCTTTGGGCGGCACGGCCAGTTCTTCCAATGTGCCTTCGGCGGCACCTTCACCCACGATCGGCGGCCCTGCTGTCGCAATCGGCGAACAGGACGACATCCGGCGGGCGCAGGAGGCGCTCGCCAGCGGTGACTTTCGTAGCGCCGTTGACCAGCTATCGACCTTTGCCGCGTCCTACCCGGGAAGTCCGCTAACACCAGAGGCGGCGTTCATCCGTGGCCGCGCGCTTGAATCCCTGGGCGAAAATACCAGTGCGGCACGCGCCTTTCTTGAATCGTTTTCGGCTGATCCATCCGGCCAGCGTGCGCCCGAAGCGCTATATAAACTGGGTGCATCCTTGGGCGCGATCGGCCAGACGCAGGACGCCTGCCTGACGCTGGCCGAAGTGAACGTGCGCTTTCCGGGCAATCCGGCTGTGTCCGATGCCCAGACGGCGATGCAAAATCTGGGATGCCGGTAACGGCGCAGCCACCGCAGTTAACGCAGGGGTTTCGTGACCTGATCGCATCGGGTCAGCCTGTCGGCTTGGCCGTGTCGGGCGGTGGCGATTCCGT
This sequence comes from Loktanella sp., assembly GCA_003551805.1. Lineage (GTDB taxonomy): Bacteria > Pseudomonadota > Alphaproteobacteria > Rhodobacterales > Rhodobacteraceae > Yoonia. The sequence goes on along the minus strand of PUNR01000339.1, from coordinate 5,569 downwards.
TGCCTTGTTGCATCTGGTTGCCGGTTTGGGGGGGCAGATCAGTGCTGCCTCTGTCGATCACGGCCTGCGTCCGGCCTCTGCCGCCGAATGTGCGATGGTGGCGGATATCTGCGCCGCCTACAAAATTCCGCATCAGGTGTTGCGCTGGTCCGGATGGGACCGCACCGGCAATCTACAGGATCATGCCCGCAAGGCCCGCTATGGTTTGCTTGCTGATTGGGCCAGATCAACAGGGATCGCTGACATAGCACTCGGGCACACGGCTGACGATCAGGCCGAGACTGTCATCATGGCACTAGCGCGCGGTGCCGGTGTGGACGGATTGGCGGGCATGGGTGCGGTGACGGTGAAGAACGGGCTGCGTTTTCACCGGCCCTTGTTGCAGGTCACACGTGCGGATTTACGCAGATATCTGACCGATGCGGGTCATGAATGGTGCGACGACCCAAGCAATGACGACCCGACCTATGAACGTATCCGTGTCAGACAGGCCGCCGGACTGCTGGCGGGGCTGGGCCTGACGCCGCAGGCACTGGGGCAGGTTGCGCAGCATATGGGCGCCGCCGCACAGGCGCTGGACCGGCAAAGCACTGACCTTGCCCCGTTTCTGCTGCGCCAGCAGGGTGATATGCTGATCAATATTGCTTTGGCGGATTTGTCAGGGGAACAGGCGCGCAGGCTGGTGCTGGCGGGCATGGCATGGGTCAATCGTACCCTGACACCGCCACGGCGTGACGAACAAGCGCGTCTGATGCAGGCGCTGCACAAAGGCGGGGCCGCGACATTGGGCGGCTGCCGGTTCAGCTTTGACGGGCCGGTCTTGCGCATCGCTCGCGAATTTGCTGCGGTCAGGGACCATGTCACCAGCACGACGCACCTTTGGGACGGGCGCTGGCGCGTGACCGGACCGCATGATCCGAAATTGCAATTGCGCGCCTTGGGGGCGGGGATTGACCGCTGCCCCGACTGGCGCAACACGGGCCTGCCGCGGGCATCAATGCAGGCCACACCCGCCGTTTGGCGCGACGACCAGCTGATAAGCGCGCCTTTGGCAGGCTTCGGGCAGGGGTGGAGCGCGCAGATTGTCGCGGAATAGCCCTGCTTTTGGCTTTGCGCATTGAAGATTGGGCGTTTGTCCCTATTCTAATGATAACCACACAGGGACGAGTCTGTCCTCTGTTTGACGATGTGATAGGAGTCCCCCTTGGGTAACGCACGTAACATGGTCTTTTGGGTCGTCATGTTCTTGATGGTCCTGGCCTTATTCAACCTTTTCAGCTCTCCGCAGGGCGCCTCTGGCGGCGACCAGCGCAGCTACTCGAACTTTGTCGAGGCGGTTCAGTCCGGCCGCGTCAGCGATGCCGTGATTGACGGCGAACGTGTTCGCTATTCCGAAGGTGGCCGCAATTACACGACCATCGCACCGTCGGATGCAGAAATCACCAATCTGCTGATCGGCGCCAATGTCCCGTTCGAGGCGCGCAGCCAGGAAACATCTGTTTTCCAGTCCTTCCTGCTCAGCTTGCTGCCGTTCATTCTGTTGATCGGTGTCTGGATCTATTTCATGAACCGGATGCAGGGCGGCGGCAAAGGCGGTGCCATGGGGTTTGGCAAATCCAAAGCAAAGCTGCTGACCGAAAAATCTGGCCGCGTCACATTTGATGATGTCGCCGGTATTGACGAAGCCAAGGAAGAATTGGAAGAAATCGTCGAATTCTTGCGCAATCCCCAGAAATTCAGCCGTTTGGGTGGCAAGATCCCCAAAGGCGCGCTGCTTGTCGGCCCTCCCGGTACGGGTAAAACATTGCTGGCACGCGCAATCGCGGGCGAAGCTGGCGTGCCGTTTTTCACCATCTCCGGTTCTGACTTTGTGGAAATGTTCGTCGGTGTGGGCGCATCGCGTGTGCGCGACATGTTCGAACAGGCGAAAAAGAACGCGCCCTGCATCGTCTTTATCGACGAGATTGACGCTGTGGGTCGCGCCCGTGGTGTCGGTATTGGCGGTGGCAACGATGAACGTGAACAGACACTGAACCAGCTGCTGGTCGAAATGGACGGTTTCGAGGCGAATGAAGGCGTGATTATCGTCGCGGCCACCAACCGCCGTGACGTGCTTGACCCTGCCTTGCTGCGGCCGGGACGTTTTGACCGTCAGGTCACAGTGCCGAACCCAGACATCAAAGGCCGCGAAAAGATTTTGGGCGTTCATGCGCGTAAAATCCCGCTTGGCCCCGATGTCGATCTGCGGATCATCGCACGCGGTTCGCCCGGTTTTTCGGGTGCTGATCTGGCGAACCTTGTGAACGAAGCCGCGTTGATGGCCGCGCGTGTCGGTCGCCGCTTTGTCACCATGGTCGATTTCGAATCGGCAAAAGACAAGGTGATGATGGGCGCGGAACGCCGGTCGATGGTGATGACCGCCGAACAAAAGGAAATGACCGCCTATCACGAGGCCGGCCACGCGATTGTCGGGATCACCCTGCCTAAGTGTGATCCGGTCTATAAGGCCACGATCATTCCGCGCGGCGGCGCACTTGGCATGGTGATGAGCCTGCCCGAAATCGACCGTCTGAATATGTTCAAGGATGAATGCCACCAGCGTCTTGCGATGACGATGGCAGGCAAGGCCGCCGAGATCATCAAATACGGCCCTGATTCGGTCAGCAACGGCCCAGCCGGTGACATCCAGCAGGCCAGCCAGCTGGCACGCGCGATGGTGCTGCGCTGGGGCATGTCCGATAAGATCGGCAATATCGACTATGCCGAAGCCCACGAAGGCTATCAGGGCAACACGGCCGGTTTGTCGGTGTCCGCCGATACCAAAGTGCTGATCGAAGAAGAGGTGCGACGCTTCATTCAGGACGGCTATGATCTTGCGTATAAGATCATCACCGAAAAGCGCGAAGAATTCGAGCGTCTGGCCCAAGGCCTGCTGGAATACGAGACGCTGACCGGTGAAGAGATTAAGCGCGTCATCGCAGGCCGTTCGCCGCATGTTTCGGATGACAAGGATGACACGCCGCCGTCGGCCGGGTCGTCGGTCACGGCGATCCCGAAAACCAAGCCGAAAAAGCCCCGCGAACCTGACGGCGGGATGGAACCGGAACCTTCGGTATAATAGATCAGACGCCGCCCTCTCGGGGCGGCGTTTTTCGTTGCAGGTCCTGTTCCTTTGGAACAGGATGCCTCCGGCGGGGATATTTATACTCCGACGATGGGGCAGGCGCCCGATGACATAGGGGGCGGCATGCCGGCATTGATCAAGACTGATGTTGTGGGTGAAGTGGTATGGCTGGGCGCGGTGCCCGACCGTGATGCATCCTTGAGATCAGTGCCCATGACACAGGCTGACCTGACCTATGCTGGCATCCCCGGCGAGGCGCATGGCGGCCTGACCCGAGCGTCATGTTCGCGTGTCAGAACCCAGTACAAACGCGGCACCGAGATTCGCAATGTCCGCCAGCTTTGTGTCATGTCGCAAGAAGAACTGGCGCAGATTGCTGCCGATTGCGGCTTGGATCACCTTGACCCTGCTTATGCAGGTGCTTCGCTGGTCCTGCGCGGTATCCCTGATTTCACCCATTTGCCGCCATCGTCGCGCCTGCAATTCGCCGATGGTTCGGTGATTGTGGTCGATATGGAAAACCATCCCTGCCACCTGCCCGCAAAAGTGATCAACGCAGATCATCCGGGTGCCGGTGATCGTTTCAAGGCGGCGGCGAAAGACAAGCGTGGCGTGACCGCCTGGGTCGAACGCGAAGGGCGCGTGCATATCGGTGATCCTGTCACCCTACATGTGCCAGGCCAGCGCGTTTGGGCCGGTGCCTGAAGGCGCGAGACAGGGGAAGAGGTATCATGGAACATCAGTCAGACATCGCCATTGCGCGCGCCGCGATCAGCCGCCCAATTCAGGAAATTGGTGCGATGCTGGGCATCGGCGCCGATGATCTGGTGCCTTATGGCCACGACAAAGCCAAGGTTAGCCAGCGCCTGATCAACAGCGTTCAAGACCGCGCGGATGGCAAGCTGATCCTCGTGACAGCGATCAACCCCACCCCCGCCGGTGAAGGCAAGACGACGACGACAGTGGGCCTCGGTGACGGGCTGAACGCCATCGGCAAAAAGGCGGTGGTGTGTATACGCGAAGCGTCACTTGGGCCGTGTTTCGGAATGAAGGGCGGGGCAGCGGGTGGCGGCTATGCGCAAGTCATTCCGATGGAAGACATGAACCTGCATTTCACCGGCGATTTTCACGCGATCACATCGGCCCATAACCTGCTGGCCGCGATGATCGACAATCACATCTATTGGGGAAATGCGCTCGATATCGACATTCGTCGCATCGTCTGGCGGCGTGTCATGGATATGAACGACCGCGCCTTGCGCCAGATCACGGCGTCTTTGGGTGGTGTCGCCAACGGGTTTCCGCGTGAAACCGGTTTTGACATCACCGTCGCGTCCGAGGTGATGGCGATCCTGTGTCTGGCGCGCGATCTGGCAGACCTTGAACAGCGGCTGGGCAAGATCATCGTCGCTTATCGCCGTGATAAAACGCCGGTCTATTGCCGTGATCTTGAAGCGCATGGTGCGATGACGGTTTTGCTGAAAGACGCATTGCAGCCGAACCTTGTGCAGACATTGGAAAACAATCCCGCCTTTGTGCATGGCGGGCCTTTTGCCAATATCGCGCATGGATGCAATTCGGTGATCGCCACGACGACCGCGCTGAAGCTGGCGGATTACGTCGTGACCGAGGCTGGTTTCGGGGCTGATCTGGGGGCTGAAAAGTTCATGAACATCAAATGCCGCAAGGCGGGCATTGCGCCGTCCTGCGTCGTTGTCGTGGCGACTGTGCGTGCGATGAAGATGAACGGCGGCGTGGCCAAGGCTGATCTCGGGGCCGAGAATGTCGATGCCGTGCAGGCCGGATGCGCCAATCTGGGCCGCCATATCGAGAACCTCAAATCCTTCGGCGTGCCGGTCGTCGTCGCGATCAACCATTTCGTCACTGATACCGATGCAGAGGTCGAGGCTGTGAAAGCCTATGTCACCACCCAAGGGTCGCAGGCCATCTTGTGCAAGCATTGGGCGCAAGGGTCAGCCGGAATTACCGATCTGGCGACATTGGTGGCCGATATCGCCGACAAGGGGGCTGCGAACTTTGCCCCGATTTATCCCGATGCGATGGGGCTGTTCGACAAGATCGAAACCATTGCCCAAAAGATTTACCGCGCGGACGGGGTGATCGCAGATGACAAGATCCGCGACCAGCTCAGGCAATGGGAAGAGCAGGGGTATGGCCATCTGCCGGTCTGCATGGCCAAGACGCAATACAGCTTCACCACCGACCCTGAACGCCGCGGCGCACCAACAGGGTTTACAATTCCTGTGCGTGAGGTCCGGCTAAGCGCGGGCGCTGGTTTTGTCGTCGCAATCTGCGGCGAGATCATGACGATGCCGGGGTTGCCGCGTGTGCCGGCGGCGCAGACCATCGCGCTGAATGCGGACGGACAGATTGAAGGCTTGTTCTGAGACGGGATGTCCGGTTGTCAAACAACGCGCTGCATCG